>JAFUUC010000012.1 GCA_017471365.1 bacterium | reverse complement strand
TTGTTCATAGCAGTCAAATCTTTTCCCACTCTATTTGGCATGCGGCTGCCATTTAGATCATACAATCCGTCTACACATGAGTGTATTTTCTTGTTATCAGACTTTATACTATCAGGATCTGAAATACATTTTTTATTATAAGTAAGAAACATAGGTGTACCGTCAGCTAAAGTTAAGGCAACCGGAGCCATAAATTCTTGTTCATCAGTTACTGTTCCAAGTCCTAAAGAATCTGCTGTGTTTAATTTAGTAATTTCAACAGTTTTATCTTCTGTTCCGTTGTTGTATGTTATTTCACTATACGGAATACATTCACTAAACGCTGTATTAGTTCCGTCGCAGATCTTTGTAATCTTCATGTACTTGCTTAATTCTTCTACAAATTCTGCGGTTGATGAATAGGTATTGTTGATTCCGCCATGCAAGTCGAGCATATTCAAGCCTTGAATAAGCTTAGCTTCGGTGACTTTCTTTTGGTTACCGTCGACTTTTTCGTTCACTTTTGCGATCAACATTGGCAGGGTCAACGCTGCGACTACACCGATGATTACAAGGGTGATTAATACCTCTGGCAAAGTAAAAGCTGCTTTCTTAAACCCTCTCCCGCCAGCGTAAGTCTCGCCAACTCGCAAACTCGTTGGCTCGGCTAGTGTCATAAAGAGAGAGGGGAATTTTACGTGTTGGGGTAGTAACCCCAACCTACTTTTATTTCCACTCAAATGATGCTGTAGGCAAGGGGTTGTTTCTTCTTCATTTACCACCATTGCCTTAATAAGTTTGGTAAAACCTTTGTTTAATTTTCTCATAAATTTCTCCTTTCAATTGGAGATATTAATATCATGTTTATATTACTTTTGCAAGTAGTTTTACAAGGTTAACATTTTACTACCTGTAATAGAAACTAAAGCAGGAGAAATTATGAAAGACCAAATATGTTTGACCTTGGGCGAAAATATCAAAAAATACCGTAAACTCAGGGGGCTTACGCAAGAAAAACTAGCTGAAGCTCTGGAAATGGAGATAAAGTCATTAAGTTTGATTGAAACAGGGAATTGTTTTGTTTCTTCAAAAACGTTATCAAAACTTTCTAACATATTACAGGTAGCACCGTCAAGTCTGTTAGATGATGCAAATTCAAACGATACGAAAAAATTATACTCTGATATTCAAAAAGCGTTAGAACTCATAAAAAATAATCCTGCAAAACTCCGTGCATTAAATTCTATCCTAAATGGTTTGCTTTAAAGTACCTTTTCAACATGAAAATCATAATCAAACACAAAATAATCGCAGCAGAAACAAGTCCACACCAAAAACCCTGTAGCATAAACCCTAATTTAAAAGCCAAATTGTACCCCAAAGGGATTGATACACACCAGTAAGCGACAAAATTAGCAAGCAAAACGATCCCCGTTTGTTTAATTCCCTTACAAACACCGGCAAGCGAAATCTGCAAACCGTCAAACAACTGAAATATAGCAAGTATTGCCATTACAGGCAGTGCTATTCTATATAAATTATCATCGAAAGTAAAAATGCCAACAATAAATCTTGGGAAGGATAAAAATACCAATGCACTCAATGCCATAAAGCAAACAGACATCATCGTGCCAAAAAATGCAAACCGTTTCAAGTCAACAAAGTTCCTTGCACCATTACAAAATCCTACTTTAACAGCAATAGCATTAGATATTGCGAATGGAACCATAAATGAAACTGTTGTCAAAGTACAAATCAAATTTTGAGCCGCTGCATAAGCACCGGAAACCCTGCCCATGAATATTGCAATACTGTTAAACGCAACAAATTCAACCAAGACAGCAAGAGAAACCGGAAATCCTATTTTAACTAAATTCTTGTAATAACCTTTTTCATGGTAATTTCGCAACGACATCGTTACATAACAGTATATTAATAATACAAAACCCATAAAATATCTTACAATTAAACTGGCAATCGCAAGACCAACAACGCCCATTGACGGAATAATTCCCCAACCAAAAACAAAAATCACATTTAGTAAAAAATTTAAAAATACACAAAAAATAGTTAGCAAATTTGGAAATAAAACAACTTCAAATGCTTGCAAAAATTCCTTCAAACAAGCATGCAAACACGCACCAAACGTACTTAAAGCAGAAATAAACATATATTCTTGAATAGGATAAACAAGCTTTTGTTCAAAACCCATCATTGGAATAAATGGTATAGCAATAAATATCGCAACTGAAGTTATAAAAGCCCAAAACATAGCAAATCTTATCGAAGGATAAAAATATTTTTTAATAGACTTTTTCTCACCTCTATAATTTGACAAAAGTGGAGAAATACTCGAAATTAAACCAATCGAAAATGTAACAATACAATTAACAACCGCAGTTGCAATGCTTATAGCAGCAAAAGTATCCGTTGAATGACGACCGGCAACAATAACATCTCCGGCACCAATAAGTATGAAACCAAGGTTCCCCATAATAATCGGGGCAGCAATTGTTAATAATTCTCTTATATAGTATTTTGCATTCTTGTCGCACATAGCAAAAGGTTAACATAAACAAAATATACATATTGTAAAAATATTGTTTTATACGTAATAATTATTTATAATAATAAGGTGTTTTGAACTTTTAAGAAGGAGAGAAAATATGATTAAAAAGTTTACAGCACTAATGGCTTTCTTTTCAATGCTTGCCATTGGTATTTCACCTGCATCTGCAAGTGAAGCCGATCTTGTAGTTCCGGCAATTAAAAACATCTCCGGTTGCAGCTATAATCTGCTTTTAATCGGACTCGGAGTTGCATTTATCGGATTGATTTTCGGGTTAATTAAATTCCTCGAAATCAAAAAACTGGACGTTCACAAAGCTATGGACGCAGTTGGAAGTACAATTTTTGAAACTTGTAAAACCTACCTTGTTCAACAAGGTAAATTCCTTTTAGGACTAGAAGTAATTATCGGTTTGTGTATAGCCTTTTACTTTGGTTATCTTGAAAAAATGGGATTTAGCGGAGTTTTAACAATTCTTGCCTGGAGCGTAATTGGTATTCTCGGTTCTTACGCAGTTGCCTGGTTTGGAATCAGAATGAATACACTTGCAAATTCAAGAACGGCTTTTGCTGCTCTAAAAGGGCAACCGCTAAATATCTTAAATATTCCTTTAAAAGCCGGTATGAGTATCGGTGTTCTACTGGTTTCAGTTGAATTAATAATGATGTTAATTATCCTATTATTTGTTCCAGGTGAAATCGCAGGAGCTTGCTTTATAGGTTTTGCTATTGGTGAATCACTTGGTGCTTCTGCTTTACGTGTTGCAGGTGGCATCTTTACGAAGATTGCCGATATTGGTTCTGATTTGATGAAAATTCAATTTGGAATTAAAGAAGATGATCCGCGTAACCCTGGTGTAATTGCAGATTGTACCGGTGACAATGCCGGCGATTCTATCGGACCTACTGCTGACGGTTTTGAAACATACGGTGTAACCGGTGTTGCATTGGTAAGCTTTATATTACTCGCCGTTGCCGGTGCTGCTAATCAGGTTCAACTGTTAGCTTGGATTTTTGTTATGAGATTTTTGATGATCATAACTTCCGTTGTCGCATACTGGTTCAACGGACTGTATGACAAAGCGTATGCAAAATATACTAAAAAATTTGATTTTGAATTGTCACTAACCAGACTTGTTTGGTTAACTTCAATTTTGTCAATCGTGATGACATTTAACGTAAGTAAAATATTACTATGCGATTTGGGATGTTGTACTTGGTTTGTTCTTGCATTGATTATTTCTTGCGGAACCCTGGGTGCAGCGTTAATTCCTGAATTTACAAAAATATTTACTTCACCAAAAGCTAAACATACCGAAGAAGTTGTTACAGCTTCCAGAGAAGGTGGAGCATCTTTAACAATATTATCCGGTATTGTTTCGGGGAATTTCTCCGGTTTCTGGATCGGTATGGTAATCGTATTCTTGATGGGTCTTGCTTATATGGCAAGTACATATATTCCGGAATACTTAATGAGCTATTCTTCAGTATTCGCATTCGGACTTGTGGCATTCGGTTTCTTAGGAATGGGACCTGTTACTATTGCGGTTGACTCTTACGGACCAGTTACAGACAATGCTCAATCTGTTTATGAACTCTCATTGATTGAAGAAATTAACGGTGTTAGCGAAGAAATTCAAAATCAATACGGTTTCACCCCTGATTTTGAAAATGCTAAAAAATACCTGGAAGAAAATGATGGAGCCGGAAATACTTTCAAAGCAACTTCAAAACCAGTACTTATTGGTACTGCGGTTGTAGGTGCCACTACAATGATTTTCTCATTGATTCTGGTAATAAAAAATACCCTCGGTATTCAACCGGAAATGATTTTGAACTTGCTAAATCCTTATACACTTTTAGGACTTTTAACAGGTGGTGCAGTTATTTACTGGTTTAGCGGTGCTTCAATGCAAGCTGTTACAACGGGTGCTTACCGTGCAGTTGAATATATCAAAGAAAATATAAAACTTGGTGAATCAGATGAAAAAAGTGCAAATGTTGCAAATTCAAAAGAAGTTGTAAAAATTTGTACCCAATATGCACAAAAAGGTATGGTTAATATCTTTATCGCATTATTTACTTTTGCACTTGCACTTGCCTGCCTTTCAGCTCCTTCAGAAACATCAAATCTCGCAGTTTCATTCTTTGTAAGTTATTTGATAGCAATTGCTATCTTTGGTTTATTCCAAGCTGTATTTATGGCTAATGCCGGTGGCTGCTGGGATAATGCAAAGAAAATCGTAGAAGTAGATTTGTGCGAAAAAGGAACACCTCTTCACGAAGCTACAGTTGTTGGCGATACCGTAGGTGATCCATTCAAAGACACGTCTTCTGTTGCGATGAATCCAATAATTAAATTTACAACATTGTTTGGTTTATTGGCTATGGAAATTGCAATAAATGAAAACTTTAGACAGATTGCTCCAATATTCGGATGGATATTTTTAGCAATTGCATTAGTATTTGTGGTAAGATCGTTCTACGCAATGAGAATACCATCCAAAAAATAAAATGTATCCTTTCTATAATACCAGTATTATAGGCAGCAAGTCCGAGATTTATTTCTCGGGCTTGTTTTTTATGTAAGTAAGCGTATTTATCAGCTCGATTGTTGAAGATAATTCATTTAGGTAAGTTTTACAATATTTCCTTCCCGTACCTTATAGATCACTGATTTTATAAAAAATTTAGGTCAAAATAGGTCACATGTCAAGATTAATTTTGTTAGGACGAAATATAAAAAAGTACAGAGAAGTAAATCATTTATCACAAAATGAACTTGCCGAGAAAGTAGACTTATCAAGGGAATATTTGGCGAGGGTTGAAACGGGATGTAAACGCATAAGTTTGAAAAAGCTGTTTGCGATAGCGGACGCACTTGAGGTTAAGTGTTCTGAATTGGTGGATTTTGCTTAGAAGTACATATTCCCGCAAATTTTAAAATTTACGGGTTTTGGTATTACAAAACTTAAAAAAAACTTGTAGATACGCATCCAAAGTTTTATAATGTACCATGCTGGAATAGTGGAAAGGAATAAATATGGCTTCAATTGAAGAAAAGACTTATCCTGAGCTTGAAAGAGCGATAAGCCCGAATCATGACATCAAATTATTTTCAGGTCGTTCAAACCCGAAATTGGCACAAGAAATCGCCGATCGTTTAGGAACTTCAATAGGTCCTATGATTGTCAAAAATTTTGCGGATGGCGAAATTTATGTACAGGTTAAAGAAAGTGTGCGTGGGGATGATGTATTCATTATCCAACCGGTTTGCAACCCTGTAAACGAAAATTTAATGGAACTTTTGATTATAATTGATGCATTTAAAAGAGCGAGTGCAAAAACTATTACCGCTGTTATTCCTTACTATGGTTATGCAAGACAGGATAGAAAAACTTCAGGTAGAGAAGCAATTACAGCAAAACTTGTTGCAGATCTTTTGACAACTGCCGGAGCAGACAGAGTTTTGGCAATGGATTTACATACCGGACAAATTCAAGGGTTTTTCAACATTTTGGTTGATCACATATATGCAGCACCAATTCTTGTTAATTACATAAAAAGTTTAAATATAAATCCTGATGAAATGGTTGCTGTTTCCCCTGATATGGGTGGAGCAAACAGAACAAGATATTTTGCCAAACATCTTGGTTGCCCGATAGCGATTATTGATAAAAGACGTGACAAGCACAATGAAGCTATTGCTGCAAATGTAATAGGTGACGTTAGCGGCAAAGTATGCTTAATGTTTGATGATATTATTGATACAGCTGGTACAATATGTGAAGCTTCCAAGCTTTTGAAATCTAAGGGTGCAAAAGAAATTTATGTAGGAGCTACTCATCCGGTATTTTCTGGTCCGGCTGTTGAAAGATTGGGATCTGCTCCTATTACAGAATGTATTGTAACTAATACTATTCCGCTTGATATGAACAAAATGCCTTCTAATATTAAACAAATTTCAGTTGCACCATTGCTAGCACAAGCAATATCAAGGATCCACGATGATGAATCTGTAAGTTCATTGTTTGGATTTGAAAAAGAAATGCAAGTATAATATCCTCCATTTGGATGAGTTTTTTAAACTTATCCTAAAGAAAAACAATAGGCTATCCGATAAGGGAAATATAGATATGAAAAACGAATGTTTTTCATACCTCCTCCCCAAGTCTGGTAGCCGTTTTTCTTAAAACGGCTTTTTTTTGCGGATTTTGCGTAGGGTGCCGTGTAATCCGGAGGAGTACCCAACCCGAAGTAGTGAGGGCAAAAGTGAGCGACAGTGCAACGAAGCGAACGCTTGCCCGAGATGAAGCAAAATCCAAGACACAGTAGAGCAGAGGTATGACCGTAAGGGAAAGACGAGCAACAATCAACGTAAACGTTGAGCGGATTGCGTGTAGAGGCTGTCAGGCGGGGCGTTGAGACCTGCCTGAAATGCCGTTCAACGCGAGCGACCAAGAAGTTTTGTTGTTGTTGCGAGTGGTACCGTTTACTGCGAGGGGCGTGGAATTTTGCGTAGGGTGCCGTGTAATCTGAAATAAAGTGGAGAGTTACAAAGAATTCTTATTTGCAATTCAGCATATTTTATATTATATTCTCATTGTATGTCGATATGGCGAAATTGGTAGACGCGCACGATTCAGGTTCGTGTGGGCAACCTTGGGGGTTCGACTCCCCCTATCGACATTTACTTTAAGATATGGTGGACTTCAGTCCTCCAACTATCAGTCGGTTAAAGTAATTAGTTCATGCATTTTTGACTTTTGTCAAGTGTAGGTAAAAACATGATAAAGAAATTTTTACTAATACCAATAATATTCGGAGGAACATGCTTATCTGCTCAAGCATTAATGCATTTTAGAAGTTATTATTCGCAAGAAGATTTATATTGGATATATATAAGTGGATTTGTTGGTATAATTCTAATACTTTCTGCCTATAAGTATAAATAAGCTTATTTATAGTCTGAGCATGCAGGTTGTAGCTTCAGTGCCAATAACTAAAGTTATATCTTTAAAATGACTAATTCTAAAAAAAATTCTCCCGGAGATGGATTCGAACCACCGTTAAAAGAGCCAGAATCTTTCGTCCTGCCGCTAGACGATCCGGGATTAAACACTCCGTGCTACATCATATTAGCATTTGAAAATTTATTTACAAGTCTTTTATTAAAATATTTTTGTAGTATTCTACTATCGAGTAGAAAAGGAGAATTTGTATGTTGAATTTTTTAAAAAAAGAAGCAAATGAATTTAAAGCTTTCGCAATGCGTGGGAATGTAATCGACATGGCTGTTGGTATCATTATTGGTGCTGCGTTCGGGAAAATTGTTGATTCTATGGTTAACGATGTAATTATGCCACCTCTTGGATGGTTAATGGGAAAAGTAGATTTTTCAAATCTTTATTTGACTCTACCGGTAAATGGAGATTTTACAAAATACCCTTCATTAGAAGCTGCTAAAGCTGCGGGGGCCGTAACTATCAATTATGGTGTATTTATCAATACTTTAATTAGTTTTGTTTTAGTTGCTTTTGCCGTATTTTTGCTTATTAAAGGGATAAACAAATTACAGGCCACAGCTAAAAAAGATGCCGCAGATGCTGAACAAGCAACTCCAACCGTAAAATCTTGTCCTAAATGCTTTTCAGAAATTGATATCAGAGCGACAAAATGTCCTCACTGCACATCTGATATTGCATAATTTAATAAGATTACACAAAAAAGCGGGTTTAATTACCCGCTTTTTTATTTTGATCTATAGTAACCCTTCACTTTTGTACCGTCAGAACGAGTGTAAGAGTTAACATAAATAACACTACCATTTTTTGATGCACTTTCTAATTCACTATTTTCGGGTATCCCGATTGAATTTAATTGTGCCATAATTTCTTTTTCTTTTTGAGCAAATTCCTCATTACTCATTGAGCCAATGTCTTCTCGTGTAAAAATTTGGTTATGACCTGTTAAAGGGTTAGTATAACCGTCAAAGCTAGGGAGTTGTGATTTAACAAGCCCCTGTCTTACCTGGTTAAATATTTCAGTTTCATTGCGAGCAAATTCTTCAGGATTCATTGCTCCAATTTGTTCAGGAGTAAAAGGTGCTGCAAATCCGGTTTCCATTATCGGATGAGAATTTGGTTTATAAAAAGGATTTAAGATCTTTTGATAAATATCATATTTAGAAGGATTTGGAGGAGTATTTGTAATATCTGTGACAGGATAATTACCCATATTTTTTATGTATTCTTCAATAGAAACTCCGTTACCATCCTTCGGAATATATTTACCATTACTGTTTAAGTACTTCAACAATGCACCTTGACCAACAAGATGAGCTCCTGCCAGCATTCCCGATTGCGTCATAGGGATTCCATTAATAATTTCGCCATCGTATTTTGAAGCAGTATTTTTTATATAACCCCAAACTTTTTTAGAATAATCTCTTACAGCATTTTCTTGTGCCTGTTGATTTTTTAAAAAATCTTCCTTTGAATACACACCGTCTTTACCGGTAAATTGTCCACTCCAATCATTGTTATAATTCCCGTTTTTTTTGTAATAACCGGCATCAACCATTGCAGCTTCTCCCATTTGATATTTACCCAGGTAGCCAGCATAATTCAATGCTCCATATTTACCACTCGATTCACGTCTCCCAAGACGTTCAAAATACTGCTTTGAATTTGATTGTTGTTGTTTTTTCATTTTCTTCCTTTCTATGATTTCATGCAAAAGAAAGGTATGTTTTAATACCTTTCTTTTTGAGTAATAACTGTATACGTATATTTTTTTTGATTTTTATTTAACGATTGTAATCATAATGATATTCACCATTTTCATAGTATAAATTTACCGGTACAACATCAAGCGGACCACCGCTTTTTATAAATTGTTGCATATTATACTCAAAACTTTTTATCACCCTGTAACCATTTTTCTTATTTTGCAAAATATAAACATTTTTTTTGGGTTCAAAGTTATTTGAATTTATTTGTCTGTAATGACCATTCTTGTATTCTAAAATAAACATTTGCCAACCATTTCTCGACCAGTAGTATGAAGAATAAATCAAACCTATAATTTCGTTTTGTCCATCATCATTCAAATCAATAGAATAAGCGATAACATTATTTGGTTTAATATTAGCCATTTCAAATAAATCTGTTTCAAGGGTATTTTTTACAAATTGATAAAGAATATTATTTGCCGTGGGTTCACCGGATTTGAAAACTATTTTTTTGAAAACAGTACAATCTTGAACTTTTAATACTTCAGCATCAACACACAATGTTGAAAAAAGAATAATAAATAAAAAACATAAAATATTTTTTAACATTTAATCGCCTCCTTTATTAATATTTTAAACTTGTTTGATAATAAAATATTAATAATAATTCGGCATTTTGTAAATATTTTGATTTGAAAACGCACAAAACTATTGCATAAAATGCAAACAGTTGTGCTATCAAAGGGGGTCGGATAAATCGAAATCCTTAGGAGTTTTTATTTCTCCCGAGCGTGAACCTACACATCTATTTTAATTTTAAACAATTAAAAAATATCTTACAATTGCCTATATGGTTACTTTTTTTATATAATAAGGTATAAAGGAGATTTTATGGCAGGAATTTTGAGTATACAAACAAATCCAATTATTGAAAACAAAAAATTAAATCTTGAAAATATAAAAAAAGAAATTCAAAAAAACACTAATAACGAACTTGATCTGGTTATAATGCCGGAATTTTTCTCTACAGGTATAAGCCAAGAATTTGGCAAAAATCCTGAAGATGAAAATGGAGGAGAAACTATAAGATTTATTCAAAACATAGCACAAGAGTTTAATACAAATATAATTGCAGGTACTGTAATAGAGAAAACTGATAATAAGTGCTACAACACCACTTTCGCCATAAATCGTAGCGGAGATATTATTGGTAAATATCGTAAAATTCACTTATTTAACTACATGGGCGGTAATGAAGGGAATTTGATAACTCCAGGCAATAAGGAGGTTGTCGTTGATATGGATTTTTGCAAAGTTGGACTTGCAATATGTTTTGATATTCGTTACCCGCTTCATTTTAAAAAACTTGCAAAAATGGGAGCTGAAATCATTGTGCTACCTACAGCATGGGTTATTCCGGATGAAGTATTTGAAAATAAGGATACATTAAGATATGCTCAAGAAATGTGGATTTCAATGTTGAGAACAAGAGCATACGATAATATGGTTTATTTGGTATCGAGTGGGTTAACAAAAAAGGTTGACGAAAAAAGAAGCTGCCTGGGAACATCATTGATAATTTCACCAACCGCAGAAATTCTTGCAAAAGCTAATACTGAAGAAGGTAGTATCTATGCTCAAATAGATACTAAAGCTGTTAATTATTTAAAATCTATTTATCCAATTGCTGACATAGATTAATATTTTATTCTTACACTTTCATTTTCATTAAAATCAGAAGGATTTGCTCGTTTTTCACGACTTCCCAATAACATAACTGCATCGACTTTCGCTGTTTTTCTTTTTGTATTTGCAGGAAATTTTGCAATTGATTTGTGGGCGTAGCCTCTTATAAGTTGAACAATTTTTGCTTTATCTTCAGGATCCAAATAAATAGACATAACTTTTATGTCAGAAATACTCCCGTCAGAGTGAACTTTAAATGAATAGTAAAACCATGTTCCAAGACCGTAACTATCCAGAGCTTTTATATAAACCGTATCATCTAAAATTTGGTTGATAAAATTGCTTTTCCAGGTATTCCAATCAATATTTTTATCCATCCAACGTTCTTGTTGTTCAAAATTTATTTCTTGTGGTCTTATATTATTTGTTCCAGGTTCGTTATTTTGATTGTCGAAATTTGTATTGATGTTTCGACGCGGTCTTGGACTTTTCATCCTTTGTTCTATTTCATCAAGCCGGTTACGCTGTTTGTTATAATTTTCCAAATCAATATCATATTTAGTTTTCTGATTATTTACGGATGTATTTTGAGTACGAAAAGTAAGTCCTTCTATTCCTGAAGTTGTAGTTTGATTAGAAATATTATTTTGATTATTTACATTTAAATCTAAATCAGATACTTTTAAACCAACATCAGATGTATTAATTTTTTGACCAGAAACATAAATATCTTTTTGTTCTATTTCAGTATTTGTATTTTGGATAACGATATTTTCATTAGTAAATCTTACTCTTTTAACTTTTTTAGAGTCATTAGAACCTAATACAATCGCTGTAGTTGCAACAAATATTATTACGCATATTGAGATAAAAACTTGTTTCACTTACCCCCACTTAATCAAGCATTGCCAGAAGTTCATTATAATTGTGAATTTTGTGCATCGTAGAACTAAGCAGATTTGTCTCTGCAATCAATAACGCAGTAGGAACAAGAGCAGTAACAAAACTCAAAAACATACCGCTCAGATCTCCTCCAATCTCCGTTACAAAATATGAAACATTCATTGTAAATTCAATCAAAATAATTGAACATGCAATAAATAAAAGTGTTGTTTTCTCTTTATTTAAACTCTTCATTGAATCGATACCGAGAATAGTTACACCATGACTGTTATAATCGTGAAAACCATCAAACTTAATTATCTCCGAACTTTTAATTTGTTTCTGAACTGAGAATGCCGTTACAAAAACAAAAAATGCAAATATAATCAAACACGTAGCCAAAATCAAAAATACCGGACTAAATCTCAAGCCTGAAATTCTAACCCAATTTGCCGCTTCAGGAAAACAAGAAGCCAAAGTATTTGAAACCCCATATGCCAAAAATGGTGCTGTTAATATCCCGATTGCAGACTCTAAAATCATTTTCATTTGATTGTTTACAAGATTTGAACGAACTACCGCAATTCTATTAGGACTCATATTATTTACAAAAGTATCAATCAAATTCCGGTATTGTTTCAGAATATTTTCAAAATCTTCCCTAAATTCATAATTTGTCAAATCTCTAATTTGATTTTTCAGTTGAAATTTAAAATACCCGCTTGCAACAGAAACAGCAGTTAAACCGCCGACAAATAAAACTGAGATAAAAAAGGCAGCAGCACCAAAACCAGGTATATCTTTGTAATAAAAAAGATTTATAACATAAACCATAAACACAAATATCGAGGCAATGAATATAACAAATTTGTGTGCGATATTAGAATCACCTAATTTCTTTGTAGAATTAAATTCCAGCAAAGAATAAACTCCAAACTTCAAAATCAATGCAATAGCATACACAATTGCACCTAAACCGATTAAAAAACCGAAATTTGTTGTCAAATTTAAAACAGAAGATGAATTATCAACCCTCAAGCCAAGTAAGAAATTCGTCATACCAAACGAACAAACAACCGATAAAACTACAAGTGCAATATTTAAAAATAAATTAGTATTATTTAAAAGTTTTACTGAAGCTTTAAGTTCTTCTATTTTAGAACCAATTTCTCTAACAATAGCAATTCTATTTTTTTCGGTAGCATTATTAAATATTTCTGAAACTTTTCCTGTTTTTGCCTTTGGAGTTGCCCCGAGTGAGGATACCTGAGATGTAACTTTAGTTTCAACAGCAGGAATTTCTTCCAAAACCTGTTCCACAGTAGCAAGAATAGTTAAATTGCCTAAATTTAAAGAAAAATATGTCGGTACTATAGCTTTTGAAAAACTTTTTCCGTTGCATAAAACATTTTTATTGCCGTTAGAATTTACGATAACATAGTTGTCATATTTTTCATAATAAACAAGTTTTACCAGAATATCAGCATTTACAACAAAATCACAACTTTCATCATTACCAATAATAATAACCGATTTATTTTCAAATTCCTTTACTTTATCAGAAGTTTTTAATGTTACCTTCATTCATTCCTCCTAACGCCCAATGGCATTTAAGAATTTTCTTAAAGATTTTGTAGCAGTAGCCTTATTCCCAAGTACAAGTTTATCTTCCCCTAATACAGGAGCCAAAGTTTCTTTTACAATATCCAATTTTTCTGGAGCAGCATATAAAAACATCATTGAGAAATTTTCTGCCTGTTTTTGGACACTTTTTACCTCATCAGGCAAAGTTTCCCAGTTAATCTGTTTTGTAACATCGCCTTCATTTTCCAAATCACCAACAACCACAACAGCCGGAACATAACCCTCATTATACATATTTAATGAATGATTAAATGCTTTTTTCAAAGATAAACCATAAGCCGTACCATATTCCTTGGAATCATACTTTGTAAACTGTTCCATAGACTTTCTAATTTCAGATGTTGATTGCGGCGAACCTTCATATATGATGTAAGAATCTTCCGACACTCTTAAAATTTTAATATGATCCTCCGGATCAAGCATTGAACACAATTGCCTAATAAGCTGTTTTTGTTCCGGTAAATCTTTAACATTAGATGCAGAAGCATCTACCACAAAAATAACCGCTGCTTTATGAAAATCATCCACCTTAACCCTTGATAAACCAAGTAAAGCTAAAGCAAATATAACCAACAAAAATATTGAAAATAACACTATCTTAATTCTATTCTTCATACGAATAAATTATCATAAAAATCATATTTCGTTAATCATATAAATGAAGTATTGTAAAGGCAATAAAGGCGGCGGGCAATATGCCCGCCGCCTTTAATCAAAATTGTGATTATAATTTACGCAAAATATCTTTTCAATAATCCGTCAAAACCTTTACCGTGACGAGCTTCATCTTTAGCCATTTCGTGAACTGTATCGTGAATTGCGTCAAATCCTAATTCTTTTGCACGTTTTGCAAGAGCTAATTTACCTTCGCAAGCACCTTGTTCCGCATCTGCACGAAGTTCAAGGTTTTTCTTTGTTGAATCAGTAACAACTTCACCAAGAAGCTCAGCAAATTTGGCAGCGTGTTCAGCTTCTTCAAAAGCGTATCTTTTATATGCCTCAGCAATTTCAGGATAACCTTCGCGTTCAGCAACACGAGACATAGCAAGATACATACCAACTTCGGTACATTCACCATTAAAGTTTGCTCTAAGCCCTTCCATAATTTGAGCATCGTCAACTTTTCCGTCCCCAACGTGGTGTTCAGTTGCGTAAACTTTTTCACCGCCGCCAACAGCTTTGAATGTTGTAGCACCGCAAAGAGGACATTTATCCGGTTGAGTATCAGATTCTGTCGACCAACCACAAACTGTACAAACGTATTTCATTTTAACCACCTTTCCTTTATAACCTTTATCCCTACAACTGTACTCTAGAGAGCATAACAGAAATAAAGTTTTTTGACAAGCGATAACAAAAAAGCCTCTACACTTATAAAAGAATTTAAATGCCGGAAGCATTTACCCTTATTAGCTAGGTAGGGCTAGGGTGGGTGCTATCCCCGTTAGGGGCAAATAAGCTAACACAAGAGAATTTTCCTCCCTAGCTAGATCCAGCCTATCTTTCCCTCCCTAGATAGGGAGGGATTAAGGGTGGGTGGTTTAATCTAACACAAAGGTCAGATATAAGTCCGTTCCCTCTCCCCAACCCTCTCCCGACGGGAGATACAACGCGAACCGCCGCAGCGAAGCGAGGAGGTGTGAGCCTGTATGCAGGGCTGTTTTAGAATCTTCTATAATAAAAAGTAGGGTGGGGTACCTACCCCACCGCTAAATTTGTCATCCTGAACTCGTTTCAGAATCTTTACTCACCCCTTCGCATTGGACGGCTTTCGCGTTGTCAACCTTGTCCTGCAATAAAAAAATTCCCCTCGCCCACAGTGTTTTTTGGTGGGAGAGGGAAGAATTTCAATGCGAAAACTGAGCATTAGAAATTCGGGTGAGGGAATATC
>JAFUUC010000102.1 GCA_017471365.1 bacterium | reverse complement strand
TAACGTCATTGCCGCAACAACCCCTACTACTGCCAATGTAATCAATACTTCTGCCAAAGTAAAAGCTGAACATTTAACCGCGTTTGTCTCATTTACCAATGCCACACTCTTTTGTTCTTTCATCTTTTTTCTCCTTTTTACCACCTTATTATATTGGCTAGTAGCCAATGTTATTTACCAAAATAATACCATAGCATGGTCGTATGTCAAACGATTTTTATGCAAAACTTGGAAAAAAAATTTACAAATTAAGAAAATTAAAAAAAATTTCAAGAGAAAAATTTGCAGAAATCGCGGGAATAAATGACTATTATCTTGGCGAAATTGAAAGAGGAGAAAAGCACGCATCATTAGATATTCTTTTTAAAATAGCAAGACAATTGCATTTAAAGATTCACGAGTTGGTAAACATTGAAATATAATTGACTCAACGGGAAAAAACATAACATTGTAAAAAAAGTGTACAAAAACTTGAAATTGAAGCAGACAAATTAATAGATAAAACTAATAAAAAACTTGAATGTAATTGTTCTGAACAATAATTTAATTAGCATAAAAAATCCGGCATCTCATAAAAAAGATGCCGGATTTTCACTATTTATAATTTAGTTTCCATAAACACGTAATGTTTTTTCACCATAAATCAAAACGAAATGTTTTTCCCAATCAGCTGCCGTTACTCTTGAAATTCTTCCATTTTTCATAGCTGAGCGAACCGAGCAATCACCCCAATTTACGATACCGAGAATAGTTTTACAGGTTGCCTCACCTGATTTAGAACCTAAAGTGGCACCTGGAACAGAGTAATCCATAGCTTCCTTTGTACCGTTATAAATTCCAACACCCCAAGGTTCATAAGCCTGAGCAGAAGGAATTGCTGCTAAACCAAGAATTGCGAATAATACCAAAATTTTCTTCATACAAATACTCCTTTTTTACTTAATACCAACTAAAATTCGCCAGGTAGATCATAAAATGGAATTTTAATAATGTCAAATAAAATTCGGGATTGGTTTAACATTTTGAAGCCAGATTAGATATTTATTAAAATATTATTCTATTTTAATTTTTTTTATTTATCCATATACTTGAATATTATCTAAATTTGTATTTTGAATTGCATTAAATAAGTCAAATTTTACTTGTAAATCAAGCCAAAATTCAGCATCTGAATTAAATGCTTTTGCTATTTTAAGAGCCATAACAGGGGTAATAGCTGCTTTACAGTTCACAATATCATATATTGTTTTTCTTGAAACACCAAGCATTAATGCGACTTTTGCAACAGATAATCCAAGTTCATCTATAAAACCTGTTTTTAACAATTCTCCAGGATGTGGTGGGTTGTACATTGTCATATTATGCCTCACTTTCAAAATTTGGATAATTAATGATAATCTTGATAATCAACAACATATACATCTTCGTCTTTAAATTCAAAAGTTATTCGCCAATTTGCATGAACAGTAACCGAATATAAGTTTTTCATATCACCTTTTAATTTATGTAACTTAAACGTAGGGATATTAAGAACTTCGACTTTTTTTGCAACATCCAAAGCACCAAGTATTAATCTGATTTTTTGTTCATGTATTGCTTGTATGCCTTTTATACTGCCTGTTTCATAAAAATCACGCAAGCCTTTGTGTTTAAAAGACTTTATCATACTTACATGATAACGAATAATTTGTATATTGTCAAGTGACACTATACAAATTATTCTATAAGAACCAGTAATTTTATATAAATATAGCAATAATTATAATATTTTCACAGGCAATCTTTTTGAGCAGCAATAATGAAGAATTCTAAATAGTTTGAGGATTTAGGACTGTATTTAATAGCAAATATCTTTCTTTACGAGTTTAATATATGGTATGCAAATTGCACAAATAAATTCAAAGCAAAATCCGACATTCAAAACCGGATTTTATAATGCTACACGTGAATTTGATTCAAGTGTAATGTTGAGTCGTGCATTAATTGACCTTTGTGGATGTGATATTCCTTGGGTTGTTATGGCTAACAATAATACGGAGAGAAAAGAAAAATCACGCAAATTGTTTTCAGGTTTTGCAGTTGCGTGGCTTACCCCATTTGTAACATTACCTTTATCAAATAGATTTGCTATGAAGTATATCGGTAAACTTACCAAAAGTTTTTGGTCAAATAATCACAAAGCCATTCATATTTCAAACGAGTTTTTGAAAGATACAAAATCAATGATGTCTGAACTGCAAAGAATGGCAAATAAAACTGATAAAAATCCGTTAGAAGCAATATATGGTAAATTTAATCCTAAAAAGAAATATCAGCAAAAATTAAATATTGAAGAACTATTAAAATCAGTAAACGGGGATGAAGAAAAATTAAGGCAAAAGTTGATTAGTTCAAAAAATGCAGTATTCTTTTCAGACTGCGTATTTACTTTTACAGCAATTGGAGCTTTTCCGTTTTTTAATAACGAGATTACAAAAAAATATAGCGGACAAAGTGGTTTTAGTGCGGAAATGAGTATGGCAGATAAAGAAATTGTCGAAAAGCGTGCTAAAAATTATGAAAGGGGTAAATCAAAAAGGTTTCTTGCATATATGGGAATTTTAACCGGAACGACGCTTGCAATGTCACTTGGAGCTTTTGCATCTTTGTACTCTAAAAATGGTTCAAAGTTCGTTCAAAATCTACGAAACGGATCAAAACTTTTTGACTATAACAGAGGAATTTATATGTCGAGATTACCTTTGTTTATTGGTAGTGCAGTTACTTGCATAGGTTCAGTTCTTGCTGCAAGAAATAACACCGAACGAAAAGATGTAGCTCTCAGATTTGGAATTCCGCTTACCATTTTTTATGGTGGTGATTTATTGTTATCAAGTCTATTTACTAATTTGAGTGACAGATTATTTGGTACAAAATTACGCAAAGAAGATGGTTCAAATAAATCTGCTATAAACAAAATATTCCCCAAAATAAAATCCATTAAACAAGTTATGGAAGAAGTTGAACGGGGGAAAATATCAAAAACGAATAAACGAGTTTCAGCCGGAATCTTTTGGACTAATATGCTTATTTTAATGGTATCAATGGGTTATGCTGTACCAACTGCAATAAATAAAATGATTAAAAAAGATGTTGAAAAAGATATTCTAGCAAGTAAAGGAAACACTCTTTCAATGCCACATACAATTTTAGTAAAATCAACACGAATGGAAGATTTTGTTAATAGATTAAAATAATTATCAGCTTAAAATTTTAACCCCCATACTGTCTGAAATAATTAAATTGTCTGCTATTTGTATCCTCACCCATTCGGTATTTAAGTCTACCAACCAAATGGTCGGCGGAATTTAATTCGGAGAGGATGGGATTTGAACCCATGGTAGAGTCACCCCTACAACGACTTTCGAGATCGTCACCTTAAACCACTCGGACACCTCTCCATGATCATTTAAAACATTCTTTTTGCAAATCAATAATACAAATCAGAGAGGAGGGGATTCTCTTGGTCACTCGCTATAAACGGCATTACGTGTTTTGCTCCAACCACACAAAATGAGAGGAGCAAAACAGCTACAGCCTCTGCTCGTTCCCGCTCGAACCGGACAAGACTCTCGTCTTGTGGGTTCTCATCCCCTCTACGCTATTTTACTGTCAATAATACAAATCAGAGAGGAGGGGATTCGAACCCCTGGTGGAATTACTCCCACACAACCTTTCCAAGATTGCACCTTAAGCCGCTCGGACACCTCTCTTTGTTACATTTACTTATCATTATCCACAAAAGATATTCTTTCGTCAACAACTAATTTCTAATTATCCAACCCGTCAACTCGGCGAATATTATTAAAATCTACAAAATATTTATCTTCAATATCACCGTTTTGAGAAGAATCAACTGCATAACTATCCGGTGAAATCTCATCCATATTTATACACTCGGTATTTGTATTTCGAGGTTTTGATGCTCCTTGCTTAATATCGATATTTGCATTTGATTTTATAGGTTGCTCCTGCTCATTATTAACGACTTGTTCTTTTATAGTATTTATCTGCCGGTCATTTTCAGATTTTTTTTCTTCATCTTTTTCTACTCTTGTTGAAATTAGTTTTATCTTAATAGGAGTTTGCTTAGACACAAATGCCGCAAGAGCATCAAAATAAGTGTATCTGTCAAAAATTTTGCATATGTCGCTCCACAACTTTGCAATATTTGCTCCCCTGTTTTTATATATTGTGAATACTCGTTTTTCCCTTCGCTGATCTGATGTTAAATTGTCACTTACCACAAGCTTTTCATTCGGAGTGTAAGCTACAATGCAATTTTCGTTAACTATAGTATAAGGGTTTTTCACAAATTCCTTTTCAACAAATCGGGAACTGTAGTTATATAACAAATTCGCAAAAATAAACTTTGCAAAATAAAAAGTTATGTACAAAATTACAAATACAGCAAGAAAGAAATTTGCCGTCTGCTCCGACAGTAAAAAATACGCTAAACCATAACACCCGACAATAATAAATAATAATTTCTTAAAATTTCTAATCATATAAATAAACATACCATATTTTCTAAATGCTGCCTGATATAAACAGATGATTTTATGATAAAATAACTCTATGGACAAATTAGTTGGCAAAGATTTTAAAAAGTTAGCAGGTGAACTCATTGTACCTGCGGACAAATCTATGTCACATCGAGCAATTATTTTTTCTTCACTAGCAAAAGGCAAATCTATCATAAAAAATTTTTCTAATGCACAAGATCCGTACTCAACTTTACAAGTTTGCAGGTCTTTAGGGATAGAAATAGAAGTTTGTGGTTCTACTATAGAAATTAATTCTGACGGGGAATTTTCTCTGCCTACAGAAAATCTTGACTGCGGAAATTCCGGTACAACTATGCGGCTTATGGCAGGAATTTTAGCTGGTCAAAAATTCAATTCAACACTTAAAGGGGATAAAAGTCTTTCTAAACGCCCAATGAAGCGTATTATTGAACCCTTAGAACTTATGGGAGCTAATATCAAATCAAATAACTTCCACGCACCGTTAATTATTTCCGGTAAGAAATTACACGGAATAAACTATATTTCAAAAATATCCTCTGCTCAGGTAAAATCCTGTATTTTACTAGCAGGATTGAATGCCGAAGGGACAACAACTTTTGAAGAACCATATTTGAGCCGCAATCATTCTGAAATATTGCTCAAATATATGGGGGCTAATATTAACACAAATGGAACTACCGTTACAATAAGTAAATCAGAACTTAAACCTATAAATATTGAAATTTTTGGAGATGTTTCCTCTGCTGCATATTTTATGGTCGCAGCCTTGATAATTCCTAATTCAAATATTATTTTAAAAAATGTTGGCTTAAATCCGACAAGATCCGGTATTATCGATATTATAAAACAAATGAACGGAAACATTGAAATTCTAGATAGTCGAGAAATTTGTGGAGAACAAGTTGGTGACATAAGAATAAAATATTCTCCGGATTTAACAGCTACAAATATTTCCTCAGAGTTAATACCACGTTTAATTGATGAAATTCCTGTTATTGCAGTCCTGGCAACTCAGGCTAAAGGGCAAACAATTATTAAAGATGCCCAAGATCTTCGCAATAAGGAATCCGATCGAATTTCCACAACAGTAAAACAACTTCAAAAATTGGGGGCAAATATTAAAGAAACCACTGATGGTATGGTGATAAATGGTAAAACACCGCTAACCGGTGGTGTTGAAGTTGACTCCAATAAAGATCACCGGTTAGCAATGAGTTTATATGTTGCCGGCATGATTACAAGTAAAGAAATAACCATCCGCGATTTTGACTGGGTAAAAATATCCTTCCCGGAATTTGAAAAATTGATGGATTCTATTAAAATTTAATTATCCGCCAGGCAAACGAACCTGGTACCGGAGATAGTGCGATTGAGGTAGTTATCACCGAGCGTGTAACCACTGAGGAAGTAGCGGCGGCGAGAGAAACTGCTCGTACTCGAGTACTCCTCTGACGACCACAGGGAGAAGTTCGAAACAGAAGAAGGGTCAATGCCCAGTTTTGCTACTTCTGTAGTATCCCAGTTTGCGTTTTGGGTACCTTGATATGCACCTACGCTTGAGAGGCTTGGGTATACTGCTTTTGCTATGTTCGCTAGTTCTGTCATGTCAGGTAGGTGACCACCCATGTCTCTACAGGTTACTACCGCTCCTACCCAGTAATCTGTTTCTCCTGAGTATGGGCAGTGAGTAATTTCTGGATACTTAGAGTTTCCTAAGTAAGTTGAACAATCCATTGCGGGTGGATCTGTTAGTCCGTCTGTTTG
>JAFUUC010000101.1 GCA_017471365.1 bacterium | reverse complement strand
CCCTCTCCCGCCAGCGTAAGTCTCGCCAGCTCGCCAACGCTGGCTCCCTCTGCGACTCGCTTCGCTCCCATGCACGCAGTCTCGCATAACTCGCAAGCTCGTTGGCTCGGCTAGTGTCACAAAGAGAGAGGGGATTGTCTCTGTGGTGGTATGTTTGCCCCTTGCGGGGAACAGACCCACCCTTAGTCCCTCCCTAGCTAGGGAGGGAAGTTTTTTCAATGGTGGCGTGATAGTGTGCGTAGCACCCCTCACCCCTAACCCCTCTCCCACAGGTGGCGAGGGGAATTTTACGTGTTGGGGTAGTAACCCCAACCTACATTTGCCACTAGGCTGTAATTCGCTAGTAGCTTGGGTTTGCTGAGTTGCACCCCATGTAAAGTCTTGTAATTCCTCGCTTTTAGCACTATCCAGATCTGCAAATGCACATGGGGCAAGGGTTTTAGCTAGCAGCCCCCCCCCCCCATAGGGTCGAAATGCAGTCATAGTGCGGGTTTTCAGGTTTGAAATTGTCCATAAGCCTTGCCTTTCCGTCGTTTTGACTGTTTTTTGATTCTTAACTTCCTCGCGTGTTTCTTTAACACTCTACCATTATAAACTATTTTTTTATCTTCCGCAAGACCCATGTAGGACAGCCACTTGAAAATATCTAAAAAAAGTTGTATAATTATCTCAAGAGGATTTTATTAGGATGATGAGGAAAGCTCTTACAACGGCAGAATTGATGGTAGCTTTGACAATCGTTGGAGTTATTGCCGTTTTGGTATTGCCGTCTATGGTACAAAATTACCATAAGAAAATTTATGTATCCAAGTTGCAAAAAACCTATATGGAATTGTCGAATGCTGTAGAACAGGCTTGTGCAGACAATAATGTATCAAGTTTTTTTTACACTCCATATGCAGCGAGACTGAACAATACGCAGACAAAAGCTTTTTTCAAAAAGTATATGAAAGTTAAAAGTGAAGTATCGGGCTTTTCAAGCTTCTACAAAGCCATTGATGGCAGTTCACATGCCTCTTACATACAAGGTTCTCCGGTAATGTTATCGGGAGGTCAGGCAATATCAATGGTTTGCGACGGAAGTGGAAATCCAACCAGAACATGTTATGTTTTCTTAGATATAAATGGCAAAGAAGAACCGAATATGGCAGGCAGAGATATGTTTACTTTTTCAATAAATGCAAGAACAAATGAGATTTATGATTGGTTTGGCGAAGATAAATGTTTATCTGGTAATGCAAAAATAGGATCCACAAATGCTGCCAACGGCGGCGGCTGTTTAGCAAAAATTCTTAAAAGCAATTGGAAAATGGAATATTAAAAGAGGAATATATGATGAAAAAAGGTTTTACGCTTTCAGAAGTACTTATAACCCTTAGTATTGTAGGGGTTGTCGCTGTATTAACAATACCTTCTGTTGTAAAAAATTATAGAAACAGGCTTTATGTTTCTCAGCTGCAAAAAGTTACGGCTCAAATTGAAAATGCCGCAGCAATGCTTATGGCAGATGAACACGTTGATAATTTTAAAGAAACCAGTGCTTTTAAAGCAACTGTGGGTTCTACAGGTTTAAACGGAAGACAATATTTCTTGAGAAATTATTTTAAAACAGCAAAAGTTGGAACAGGAAGTACAAATTCTATTCTGGGTCCTTCATACCGTTCAATTTCCGGAGTTGCCTTAGTTACTCCAAATTATGATTGTATTCAAACAAAAAACGGGGCTGCTGTATGTTTAACTCTTAATTCTGTGAATAATTTTATACACTTGATTGTAGATGTAAACGGCAAGGCAGAACCAAATATTACCGGCAGGGATTATTTTCTTTTAACAATTTCAGATGATGGAACTGTGCGAGATCATAACGCAGATACTACAAAATGTAATACTTATGTTGATTGGGGTGAAACAAACCCGAACAGCTATGCTCATGGTTGTTTTCAAGCTATTGTAGATGCAGGTTGGAAAATGGAATATTAATATGAAAAAACTAGCTTTTACTTTAACAGAAATAATTATAACAATGGGAATTGTCGGTGTTATCGCAATGTTAACCATTCCTTCTGTTATAAAAGATTATAAATTAAGAGTTTATTCTTCTCTGCTGAAAAAAACTTACTCAGAAATTCAGGATGCTGTGAAAAGTGCTATGGCAGATGAACATGCAGAATCCTTCTTTGTGACAAGGAGCGGGCTTGCTAATAACGGAACGAATGACCAAGGTGTACAATATTTTTTCAGGCATTATTTCAAATATAACAGCATTGGCGGGAATCTGGGTGCCGACAGTTATAAAACGAAGGATGGAATAAATGCTAAAAAATTATTTGGTTCTTGTATTGCATTAAAAAGTGGAGCTGTTGTTTGTATGTCGAATGCGGCAAGTACAGATGAAAGTGATGGGTCTAGTTTCGCAATTGATATTAATGGTAAAGAACCGCCAAATATTATTGGTGTAGATGCTTATGTTCTTTCTTTGACAGAAAATGGAACACTCAAAGATTGGAATGAAAATTCTTCAAAATGTCAGCAAAAATCGCGTTGTACCGGGTGTGCAGATGGAGAAAATTTTAATCATGTAGCTGATTATGCTCAGGGTTGTTTCCAAAAAGTTGTAGAAAATGATTGGAAAATCACAGAGGATTAACCCGGTTGTGCTGTTGCAGAAAAAAAATGTTTAATATAAAATACCACTGTAAAAAGTGGTATTTTTAATATAAAGGAGAATTTTTTATGTCTAGAAAACCTATTATTGCAGGTAATTGGAAGATGAATCTTTGCCAGAGTGAAGCAAAATCTTTATTTGAAGGCATTTGTTCATTCGTATCTAATTACAAAGCAACAGAACTTCCGTGCGTAGTTATTGCACCGGTATTTACTTCACTTTGTTGCGTACATCCTGTTTCTTGTGATTGCGGATGTGAAGGTTACAAACTTTCAGTTTCCGGTCAAAATTGCCACTGGGAATCTTCAGGAGCATATACCGGTGAAATCTCTTGTGAAATGTTGAAAGATGCAGGATGTTCTTATTGTATCATCGGACACTCTGAAAGAAGACAATATTTTTCAGAAACAGACGAAATGATCAATAAAAAAGCAAAAGCTTGCTTATCTTGCGGTTTAACTCCGATCATTTGCTGCGGTGAATCTTTAGAACAAAGAGAATCCGGCGTTACGGATGAATGGATTTCAAGCCAAATCAGAGCAGCATTATCTGGAATTTCTTCCGAAGATGTTTCAAGATGTGTAATTGCTTACGAACCAATCTGGGCAATTGGTACAGGTAAATCTTGTGACGCTGAAGAAGCAAACAGAGTTTGTGCAATGATCAGAAAAGTTGTAAGTGAATGCAGCGGTCAATCAGCAGCAGATTCTATCAGAATACTTTACGGCGGCTCAGTAAAACCTTCTACTATTGAAGAACAAATGTCAAAATCAGACATCGACGGGGCATTGATAGGCGGAGCTTCATTAAAAGCAGACAGCTTCAACGAAATCATCGAAAAAACAATGAAGACTTGTTCTTGCTGCGTTTAATAGAATAATATAATTGCATAATTTTAAAACAGGACGGAATAATTGCTCCGCCCTGTTTTTTTATGATTTTAAGCTTATATTTCTAAATTTTTAAATATTAGTAGTTCATAGGGTTCAAATCCTAATGCATTAGCCAGTTTTTCTACAACATCAAGAGTTGGGGATGATGCTTGTGCCTCAATTTGCGTTAATGTAGAACGCCCTATCCCGGCTAGCTCTGCAAGCCTTTCTTGTGAGTATTTTTTTTTAGTCCTTTCAAATAAAACACGTATAGCGAACTTTTTAGCTAATGTCGATATATTGCCCATATTGTTCTTATACTAACGTATTGACGTTATAACGACAATACGTTATAATGATAATATGGATGTATTAATAGCTAAATATATAGTTTAATGACAGGAGGTAAATTACTATGAGTACAAAAATTTTCTCGAGCAAACAGTCAGCCTTTACTCGCACCGAGGGTGCTACGCACAGGGGTAAACCATACACGCCACCACTAAACTCCAAAGCAGGTTTTACTTTGGCAGAAATCTTAATCACCCTTGCAATCATCGGCGTAGTTGCCGCAATGACACTGCCGACATTGATCTCAAAGGTCAACGAGAAGGTAAGTGAAAACTCGATTAAAGTCTTTAATGCAAAATTCATTAAAGGTCTAAATCTGACTAAAACTGCCGGTGATTTAAACAATACTTATGAAAACACGTACGACTTTTTGGTAAATGGTCTTTCTAAAAATTTAAAAATGGCAAAAATTTGTGACAGTTCACATTTAGATGAATGTATTCCATATAACAAGATTAAATATGAAAAGAAAGACAGAAGTGAAGCAACGGTCAACATAAATGACTTGACCACAGCAAGCAAACTCGGTTTAAGCGATGGTTTTGAGGATGTTGCTGCATTTGTTATGGGTGATGGGACACCGGTTATACTTTCTTATGACAAAACTTGTGAAGTTGATACAGAAAAATTAGACAAATCAATTAGCAGTTGCGTTGCAGGTGTATATGATATTAACGGCAGCAGATTACCGAATAAGTTTTCTTCTGATTTGATTGCGTTCAACAATGCGAAGATTGGCACTTCTTGTGTAGCAGAAATAGGAGAATTTTGCATATCGACACAAGCTTTTGACCCCGCAAATATTTTAGATAAACTTGATGAAGTGCCAACTTACAACGGAAGTACAGATTACTGGATGGCTGCTAAAAACTACTGTGCTTCGCAGGGGGGACACATGCCGGATAAATCCGAATTGATATCTATTGTTAAAAAAATCTATAATACTGATTATATAGATGAAAATAATGGTACAAATGATCTTTCACCAGACGAATCAATACTAACCACTATTGGTGTTTCATTAGGTGACGAATTGTTCTCATCGAATCCTCAAAATGACGAAGAATATATTTGGACAATTTATCTCGGTGATAATCGTGTGATTTGGGAAGGAGGTGTACCTGCAATCAGAACCGATTGGGATGCAAGAACTATCTGTATTTCAGACTAAAAATGGTTGAACAGTTTGTTTTCAATGTTTTTTTCAGTATAGTTAACGGTTTTGGAGTTTAGAATTAAATCAACCCCAAAACCGTTTTTCACTTTGCCTACCGTCAATCCATATTCAAAATCTTTCGGAACACAAGCTAAAAGCTGATAATCTTCTCCACCAAATAAAATCATATCCTGCCAGTTTTCAAATTGTTCAAGACCTTTTTCATGTGGAATTTTGCCAAAATCAACCTCCATACAAACTCCGCTTTCTTTTGCAATTGTCAAAAGTGCGTCCATCAAGCCATCTGAAGTATCCATCATTGCATAAGGTGTTTGCACCATTATTGAAACTTTTTGACCAAATTCGATTTGTGCTTTAGGCATCAGGTGGGCTTTTATAAACCTCTCTTTATCAAAACATTCAATTTGATTATTAAGAATTGCCAAACCGGCAGCACTAGAGCCATGGTTTCCCGAAACAATAATTTTTTGACCGACTTTAGCATTTTTACGCGACGAAATATTACGATTAAGACTTTTACCAATAGCACAAACAGAAATAAAAATTTTATCGGCTCCAGTGATGTCGCCGCCAACAATTTCTACATCTTTGCCGCAAGCGTTTTTACAGCCATCATAAAATTCTTTGATAAAATTTTTGTCAATATCTTGCGGCAGCGACAGTGAAACAGTCAAATATGCCGGTTCTGCACCACTTGAAGCCACATCTGAAAGATTTACCATTATAGACTTGTAACCAAGTTGGAACGGAGTAATTGTTTTGCGGGTAAAATGAATATCTTCTACAAGGTTATCTTGAGTTATGACTATTCCAAGATCTTTTAAATAAGCACAATCATCTCCGATATATTGCGAATTTAGGGTTGATTTTATTATCGAAATAAATTCTTTTTCCTTCATTAATTAAACTATATCATGCTCAACAAGTGAAATAAATTCTTTCACCAAAGTATTATTCCATTTTTTGCCGCTGTCAGTTTTAATAATTTCTAAAGCATCTTGTGAGGACAACTTGCTTCGATAAGGTCGAGCTTCAATTAAGGCAAAGTATTCATCTATAATTAATATAATTTGCGAAGTTATCGGAATATCATTTTTTGAAATTTTAGCCGGATATCCTGAACCGTCCCAATTTTCGTGATGATGTTCAATTATAGGCAAAATATCCTGAACATATGAAATAGGTTTTAAAATTTCCTGAGCAGCAATAACGGGGTGATGTTTTATTTTTTCTCGTTCTTCCACCGTTAAAGGAGTTGCTTTCTGCAATAAATCAGTCGGAAGCATTAGATTCCCAATGTCATAAAGTAAAATTGCCACTCTCAAATTGTCTATATCTTCTTTAGGAAGGTCAAATCTTTTTGCAAGTGTTACTGCCATAAGAACTTTATTTTTAATAATTCCCGATTCATGCATAGGGTTATACAATTTGTTTAGCATATCAGCAACGGCATAAAGAGTTTCTTTTGCAGGTTCATTATTATTTTGAAGTTTAAGACAGAGTTCTTTAGAAAGATCTTTTGCCATAGGTACGCGATTTTTTGACAAAATATCAATAAAAGTATTTACGGCTATTTCTTGCCAAGAAGTTTCTGTGATAGGTTTTGCCAAAGTTACCCGGTTTCGTCCGTTACGTTTGGAAGCGTACATCGCCTGATCTGTAAGTTCGAGCAATTCCTCAATATTTTCAGTATGTTCAAAAAATGTTGCCACACCCAAGCTTCCTGTTATATGCCCAATGGTGTCAATTTTTGTTTCTTCTATTGTTTTACGAATTCTTTCTGCCGCCGCCATAGCACCTTCTGAAGAAATGCCCGGAAGTAAGACATCAAATTCTTCACCGCCAATTCTAGCCGGAACATCGACAGAACGAGCATTTGCTTTTAAAACATCCGCAATTGTCTTAATTGCAATATCACCATATGCATGACCGTATGTGTCGTTGATTTTTTTCAAAAAATCCAAATCAATACCAATTACGGAAAACGGCTGTTTTAAACGGTCGGCACGTTGAACTTCTTTTTCCAATGCTTCCTCAAAAAATCTACGATTATATAAACCAGTCAAAGAATCCGTCACAGCTTGATCCCTAACAGCTTGGAAAAGATCAGCAATTGTTATTGACATCTCAATTTGTTTTGCAAAAAGACCTAGAAAATCAGTTTCAGTACTTGCAAGTTCTTCTCTTGATGAAAATACGCAAAACCAACCAAAAGCATTGCCTCTCGTAAATAAAGGAATAACTATAACTGATTTTATTGGTTGATTAGATAAAACTTCTTTAACTGTTTTTTCATCTAATTCAGGCAAAACTGCTTTCAAAGACAAATCAATATCTTTTGTTTGAATAATTTTATTTTGTCTTAATGTATCTGCAAAAACGCTTTCTGTATTGTAATTAAGTCTTCTTGTTTGAATTGCCGGTGAACCAATAATATTGTTCAAACGTGCAATCAAAGCATCACTTGATTGAGCTAAAATTCTTAAAAAATCACCATCTTCATCCTTACATTTGCGAATAATAACGCAGTGCATATAACCAAGTTCACCTTGTGTACTGTTTACGATTGCCTCCATAATGTTTTCAAGTGGAGTAGATGAATTCATCATCTCCCAAATGTGCTGAAGCGTAAACATACGGCGATTCGCAGCATTAAGTTCGTTTGTACGCTCGGAAATTTCTTTTTCTAATTCAATATTGCGTTCATATATTTCAAGATAGTCGTGCTTTTCATGATAAATATTGTACTCGACCTCAGAAACTTTTTTTGTCAGCTCTTTAAATTTATCAAATAGACCCATAAATTTTCCTTGAAATATCAGCTTCCTATCTTTTATTATAACATTTTTTCTTTAAAATATCAAGCTATAAACCGTTTCAGTAACTTTTTGCGGTGAAGGAAACATTGTACAGGCATTTTTATTTTTTTTCAACAAACATTTCCTTTTAAAACAAGGTTGGCAAGGTAAACCTTCCCCTCCGAGTGCAATATATTTTTTCCCGTCTCCGTATGGTGCTAAAACATCTTTTGGGGTACATGTAAAAATGGTTATTACCGCAGGTTTTTGAGTAGCCCAGGCTAAATGAGCACTACCTGAATCAGGTGCCATAACTAAATCTGCCCTTGAAAAAAGTTCAGCAAGTTCTAATATATCCGTTTTGCCGGCAAGATTAAGGAATTTACCACCCGAAATGTAGTTAATAAGTTCATTGTCATTAGCCCCACCCGTAAAAACTACATTACACTTATCAGAAATATTATTTACTACAATTTTCCAATTATCTTTATCCCAATGTTTATTTGCCCATGTTGTAGCCGGGGCTATTACAACAAGTGGTTTTTTAGAATCTAATTCTGATAAAAATTTATCAATTTTTTCTATTTGTTCTCGTGAACGTTCAGGAAGCGTAATTTTTATGTTATCAGTATTTATTCCTAAATGTTGTGCAAAACGAAGATAATTTTTCACAATTGGCGAACCCTCAACAGAAATTGGGCTTATGATATCGTTTGCACCAAGAAAAGCAAATTCTCGGGCTTCTATAGAAGTTATACGCCTTTTCGCACCGGAAAATAACATCCAGTACATACTTTTTAAAAGCATTTGAGAATCAATTGCAATATCAAATTTTTCGGAGCGAATTTTTTTTAAAATAGCTAAATATTCTTTAAAACTTGCTAATGAAGGTCCTCTTTTTTTCCATGTTTTAATTGGTACCAAAATGGAATGATCCACACACGAATTATTTTCAACTACCTGAATCCCTTTATCTGAAACCATCCATGTAACTTCATAGCCGGCATCTTTCAAGGCATTCGCAAGTGGAATATTAAAAATTACATCTCCAAGCGATGAAAGTTTTATCAGTAATGCTTTTGGTTTTCTCTCTTGCATTGTAAAATTATAATTAAAATCAAAAATTTATGCTATTTTTTTTAGAAATGTTACGTATTTATCCGAATATTTTTTTTGCTTTATTACCTCAAAATACTCTGGAAGATCAATATCTGTGACATGTTCGAGAATAACAATTCCGGCAGCAGTATTTTTTATTACTTGCAAACTTTCTTCGTAAATCCCTGAAAAATAAGGGGGATCTATATAGATAGCATCAAATTGTCCACATTTTGAACAAATTTTCAAGCTATCTCCCAATATTAGGTGCAAATTTTTATTAGGGAATTTTTCAAAATTAGATTTTATTACATTGTAAGCTTTTTTATTTTTTTCAATTGCAACAATTTTTTCAAAGCCTCTGGATAACGCTTCAAGCCCCATAATTCCTGAACCTGCATACATATCAAGAAAACTTTTGCCCTCAAAATTCATTAAAGAGTTGAGAACATTAAATATACTCATACGGACTTTTGAAAGTGTCGGACGAGTAATATTTTCATCCGGAGCTATAACTTTGTGTCGATTGTATGTTCCGCCTGTAATGTTCATTAAAATGATTCTAGCATGAAAGTATTAATGATTGTTACAAAAATATGAAAAATTGAAAAAATAGACTGAAAAATACATTATATATTTATAGAGAGGTGAGATTATGGCAGATTCGATCAAATCTATAGACGAGTTACGTAAAGCTCAGGCTGCTGCTCAGGAGCAGGGTATGAGTATAACAAATTATGACCAGTGGGCAGAAATTTTACAAGATCTTGATACTGCCGGAATAGAATCTACAGGAAGTTATGAAGGTGATGTTAGACTTCACTCTCAAATTATGGAAGAAATCCAAGAAATTATAGAACAGGCTCAAGAAATTCAAAAACAGGAACAAAGTAAGCCTACTCAAGATGAAAATTTAAAAATAGACGATAAAGCAAGCAATGACCGTCAGCAAGATATAAAAGCGAATGTCGCGAATGCTACGAGTTCTGCGATACTGGCTGAATACATGAAGTATTACCACTTACTCGGATAATAATACGACTGCATTTGCTTCTATAGCAAGCTTTTGACCTACTGAATCAAGATTTTCTTTTGTTTTCGCTTTTATAGAAAGATTATCAGGCGAAATTTCCAGAATACGAGCAAGGACTTCTTTCATTTTTGGAATATAAGGCATCATTTTAGGTGCCTGAGCAATTATGTTACTGTCTATATTTACGATATGATAGCCTTTTTCCTTGATTAATTTTTGGACTTTTTTCAATAATATTGTGCTATCTGCATTTTTGTATTTAGGATCAGTATCCGGGAAAAGTGTACCAATATCATCAAGTGCCAAAGCTCCTAGCATAGCATCAATTATTGCGTGAATTAAAACATCCGCATCAGAATGTCCTAAAAGCCCACGTTCGTGAGTGATTTTTATCCCACCTATTATCAAATCTCTACCTTCAATAAGTTTGTGAATATCGTAACCTGTTCCTATTCTGTACATAATTCAGCCTCCGCGGTTTTATTGTAGAAAAATTTTTCAACTGCTTTGACAAATCCGTCATTTTCAACCGTATCAGTAATATAATCCGCACAGGATTTTAATTCATCAGTTGCATTACCCATTGCAACACCTATTCCGCCAGCTTGAACAAGGTCTATATCATTATTTTGATCACCAATCGTGAGAACTTCTTCTTTTTTTATACCCCACATTTTGCATAAAAATTCCACGCCCACAGATTTTTTTGCATCACCTGAACCTATTTCGCAGAAATACGGTGTCGATTTTACAATGTATAAATCCGGGTATTTTGATTTTAGAATTTTTACCCAAGTTGTAACTCGTTCAGGATTATGAATATCTATCGCCAAAAGTTTGTTTACATCTTTGATTTCCAAATCATCAAATGAACAAACGGTATAATCTACAAATTTTCCCTTTATATACTGCCGAATTGTTTCGTTATCGTGTTCAACATACAGTTTGTCATCGATGTATAAATTCAGATGAACATTATTTTTTCTTGCCCATAAAATAATTTCTTTTGCATAATTTGAATGCAAATCTGATTGATAAAGTGTTTTGCCTTCAAAATTTTTAATTAAACCGCCCTGATATGAAATTATAGGGGTATTGAGACCCAGTTGTTTAGCCAAGGGAATTGCGGAAGAATGCATTCTACCCGTTACAAGAACAACTTTAACCCCTAATTTTGAAAGTTTTTGAATACATTCTTTTGTTTTGCTCGAAAACTCTCCGCTATATGGCAAAATAGTTCCGTCAATATCTGTAGCAACAAGTTTGATCATAGATTAATTATAGCATAAAAAGCATTGTGCTTATTTATATTATTTTTATGTTATAATAATAATCGCAAGAATAAATGGAGTAAAAGAAAACATGAAACAAAGTTACTACCCGCAAGAAATTGAAAAAAAATGGATGAAGTTCTGGGATGAAAATAAAGTTTTCAAAACCGAAAACAATTCTGATAAACCGAAATATTATGCATTGTCGATGTTTCCGTATCCTTCAGGAAAACTCCATATGGGACATGTGCGAAATTACACGATAACAGATGTTATAGCTCGTTTTAAAAAAGCAAACGGGTTCAACGTACTTCACCCAATTGGCTGGGATAGTTTCGGGCTTCCGGCTGAAAATGCTGCTATGAAACATAATGCAGACCCTGAAAAATGGACTGATGAAAATATTGCCTACATGACTCAACAATTGAAAATGCTCGGACTTTCATATGATTGGGATAGAGAAGTAACAACTTGCAAGCCCGATTATTATAAGTGGACTCAGTGGATATTTTTACAATTGTATAAAAAAGGTTTAGTCTACAAAAAAGAGGCTGCGGTGAACTGGTGTCCTGACTGTGGCACTGTTTTAGCTAACGAACAAGTAATTGACGGCAAATGTTGGAGATGTGATTCCGAAGTTGAGAAAAAATACCTTTCCCAATGGTTTGTAAAAATAACAGAATATGCCGATGAGCTATTAAAAGACCTTGATCTCTTGAAAGGTTGGGGGGACAACGTTAAAACAATGCAAGCAAATTGGATAGGAAAGTCGCACGGTGCCATTTTTAGATTTCCTGTTGTGGATGCTCCAAATGGTGAAAAAATGGAAGTTCCTGTTTATACAACACGACCTGATACCGTTCACGGTATAACTTACCTTGTTGTGGCACCGGAATACAAGGATATCGAAAAACTTACAACTCCTGAAAATAAAGAGGCAGTTGAACAATATAGGGCAAATGCTCGCAAAATGTCAGAAATTGAAAGACTTTCAACAGATAGAACAAAAACAGGTGTACCACTTGGGACTCACTGCAAAAATCCGTTCACAGGCGAAATTTTCCCTCTTTGGACGGCAGATTATGCTTTAGTAGAATATGGAACCGGTGCTGTAATGGCTGTTCCTACTCACGATACAAGAGATTTTGATTTCGCGAAAAAATATAATTTACCGATGAAAGTAGTTATCCAAAATCCGCAAAACCCTTCAAATTGCGAAAATGAAGCATATACTGATGAAGGAGTATTGTTAAATTCAAATGAATTTAACGGAATGAAGAATACCGAGGCTAAAAAAGCAATTACGCAAAAAGCAGTTGACGAAGGCTTTGGTGAATTTAAAACACAATATAGGCTTCGTGACTGGTTAATTTCACGTCAAAGATACTGGGGAGCTCCAATTCCTGTTGTATACTGCGATAAGTGTGGAATTCAACCTGTTCCGGAAGACCGGTTACCTGTATTACTCCCAAAAGATGTTGATTTTTCTGTTGTTGGAAAATCTCCAATTACTACATCTCCAACATTCAAGGATACTGTTTGCCCAATCTGCGGAGGTCATGCGACTCGCGAAATGGATACAATGGATACATTTATTTGTTCAAGCTGGTATTACCTAAGATATGCCGATGCTAATAATGACAAAGAATGTTTCAATAAAGATATTGTAAACAAATGGCTTCCGGTTGACCAATATGTCGGCGGAATTGAACACGCGATTTTACACTTGTTATATTCAAGATTTTTTACAAAGGCGTTAAGAGATTGTGGTCTTTTAGATTTCGACGAACCGTTTAGCAATCTTTTAACTCAAGGAATGGTGCTAAAAGACGGTTCAAAAATGTCAAAATCCAAAGGAAATACCGTAGATCCGGACGAAATTTTTGAAAATTACGGAGCAGATACCGCAAGATTATTTATCCTTTCCGATTCGCCTCCGGCACGTGATTTTGACTGGTCAGATGCGGGAGTTGAGGGTTGTTATAAATTCTTAAACAGAGTTTGGCGTCTTGTGGCTTCTAATGCTGAAAATATTTCACATGCCGTCATTGCAAACCCACAGGGAGTAGCAATCCATACAACCGAAAAAGCAAATGACGATTTAATTCGCACAGTTCACATGTCAATTAAAGGTATAACAAACGATATTACAAACGAATTTCAATTCAACACTGTAATTTCTAAATACCGAGAACTTGTGAATGCTATTTATGATTGGCAAGCCAAAAAAGGTGAACTTAATCAAGAGGACAAAAATGTATTGAGTTTTGCAATTGTTTCAATGCTCAAACTTATGTCACCTGTTGCGGTTTATTTGACAGAAGAAGCTTGGCACGAATTGGGTGGTGAAGGTTCTATTCATGAACAACCTTGGTGTGTTTGGGATGAAAACCTTGCAAAATCGAGTTCCATAACTCTCGTTGTCCAAATTAACGGCAAAGTTAAAGACAAAATAGAAGTTGATTCTGAAATTTCTAAAGATGAAATGGAAAAGGAAGCTTTGAACAGTGAAAAAGTTAAAGCTTTAATTGAAGGTAAAACTGTAGTTAAAACCATTGTAGTTCCTGGGAAACTGGTTAATATTGTTATTAAATAAAAAAAGCGGGAAAATAAATTCCCGCTTTTTTATTTTTTAAAACTATCTCGGCAGAGTCCTTTTTTCCACCATGCACAAAATGAACACAAATCGGAGTGTTTTTCCGATGTCATTTTTTCTTGCAAGATTTTTTGGATATCACTATATTTGTACACGTTTCCTGTGACAATACCTAACAGATTTTTCACATTTTCATCAAGCTCATTGACGGCTGTTTCAAGACACCTTGCTCTATTTTTTATAACTTGGGCAGGGCATTTTTTACATAGATCATCATTACCATGAACAATCAATACATCCATACCCGGAGATTCTTTCAAAAGCTTTGATATTAAACTCCAGCTTGTTTTGTGAGTTTCATTATAGCTTAATCCTCGATACCCTTTGAGGCATAAAAAGTGGTGGGGTCTTAGTGATACTTGCATAATTTATACTTTTCTAAACATCTGCGATTTCAGGTAAATCAATACTTTTTAGCCTTTGTTCGATGCGGCGATACCATTTGAGATGTTGTTTAAATAATATTTTATAATCATCCATTTCACCATTTGAAATACGGCTAAACTGTTCATCACAGATTTGGGTAAGTGCATTTTCTAAAAATTCTGTATATTCACGACGGTCAATATTTTCGTCGGTGAGTTCAATGCATTTGCCAAAATCTACAATAACTTCCGGTCTATTATCTCTTAGAAAGCAATAATCCACCGCAACCGGAATAAGGTTAATTTTTTTATATTTTTTCACAGCACTTTTTGCTATATAAGCGAGTCCAGTTTGAAATTTGAACGGTCTAAAGTGTGGTGGACGGATTATTCCTTGCGGGAAAATGCACAAAATGTTTCTCAAATCGCCAAGAAGATCTACTGAATATTGAAGGGCTTTCATTGCAGTTTGAGCAGATTTCTTATTGACCGAATAAGCTCCGCCACGGCGAAGAAGCGGAAATCTGTTTAATTCTTCTACCATAAGACGAATTTCTTTATGACAAATTCTGTGAGTAATATTGTAAAGAACTATGCCGTCCCACCAGTTGCAATGAGGAGCAAAAAGAATTGTTGGCACTTTTTTATCACGTTCTTTGTAATTTTCGACCCCGTAATAACGCATTGCATAAAAACGATTCTGAAGCATGTTGAAAAAGAATAAACTTGCAATGGTAAGCCAAAAACGATTAGTTTTTGCAGGTTTAAATTTTTCTTCCTTGTTCCGAAGCTTTGTTGGCGGAACGTCAGAATATAATTTTTTCTCACCCTTAGTCATAGATTCATACTACTGCAATCACTTAAAAAATACAAGTTTATTAAATATTGACATGTTTTTATGGTTAATTTAAGATCATAGAACAGAGAGGAAATGAAGTGAATATCTTCAACTGCTGCCGCAGCCGTAATAGTCGGAACACTTAGAAAAACCAAGTTCTTCGTGCAGTTAGGGACTTGTAAATATATTTTTTAACGTGTCCTCTTGAAATTTCGCCAGATAAATCAGAGGATTTTTTGATGTCAGTAGCAGTACCAATTCATACTCATAATACAAAAATAGGTTCTTGTCCGCACGGACTTCCGGCAGGGGCTTGCCCGATTTGTAATGGTATGGCAGGTGGAAATTCTACTACAAAACGCGATATTCCACGAAATGTTGGTGAAATGACATACAATCAATGTGCAGCGATCGGAGCTATGTTAAAAGCTCAAAAACATGCCAGAGAACAAGCAAAACTTTCTCACGAAAATTATCTCCAATCACTTGCAAATTTTCACAAATCAATTACCAATGCACAGCAAAAAATTGCCAATTTAAATGCATTAATTTCAAAACATACACCTGCAATTATTGCAAAACCTGTTAATTTCGTTTTGAACAAAATTGTTGGAGGAACTCTTAATATAATCAAAAATATTCCAAATTTTATAACAAATATTTCACAAAAATTTGCAGATATTTCAGATAAATTGGTTGCTGTCTTTGGCGAAACAAAAGCAGCTGTAACAAAACGTCTTGCTGACGGACTTGACAAAGTTAAAAAGAAACTTAAATCTATATTCTCCATCTTTGGTGCCGGGGAAACAGAAGACGAAGAAAAAAAAGTTGATGAAGCTAAAAAAGCCTTCAACCTCAAAACTCTTATTCAAAAATTAACCAATAATTTAACAAAAAAGGATGAAAAAGGATTAAATGATAATGAATGTTAGCCCGTTTCATGACGGCGAAACAATTAGACAACAGAGAAACTTGACTCACTCGCAAAAACGCAACAATAACAATACTCGCGAAGGTGTTCTTGTGAACAACTTTATAAAAGAAAATGAACTTGGATTAAATAATACAAAAGATACTTATATTATTTCAGATCATGTTCCAATGCCTCAAGAACTTTATGATGACAATAAAATTGTTGATAAAAAACTTCTTCCTCTAAGTGTAATTGCACTTGGTGTTATGAGTTCTGTTGCAGTTTTGACCGCATTTGTTAGTCATAGTGCAAAAGTTGCAACAAATATTGCAAAAGAAAAATGGCTTCCGGCGGTTACAAGGAATGTTAATTTGAACAAAGAAACTTATCAAGTCATTTATCAAATGGTTCAAAATCCTAACCGCAAAACTTTTATTGCAGGAGCTGGTGTTTTGGCACTTTCAGCGATGGCTTTTATGGGCAAAACGTTTTTTGACGGATATAAAGATATTTGGATAAAGCGTAAAGAAGCTGATATACAAAAAAATTTGCAAGAAAATCTTATTGAAGTTGAAACTCAATCATTTTCGGGTAAAATGCAAATAATTCGTAGTATGCTTTCAAAATATACTTCGGATTTTGAAAAATACCTCGTTCCACAAGAGAAAAATCCTCCTCAAAACTTTGGTAGAAGAAGTTTTGCCGGCATAACATTTACATCTGAAAATGATAAAAATAAAAAACACTCCGGTTTTGGCAATATTCTGCTTGGAATAGGAACATTTGCGGGGATTGTAGCTTTAGGATATTTGTCTATAAAAAATCTAGCAAAAAGCAAAATTCATTTGCAAAATTATTTACACGATACACAAGAAGGCATAAAAACACTTGTTCAAAATTCAACAGAAGCTACAAAAGATATAGATAAACACAATCTGGAACACTTGTTTTTAGCAGCAGAAGCGGAAGAAAATTTTGTAAGAGAACAGATTAATAAATTAAAATGGGGTACTCAAGCTGAAAAAGACGATTTTATCAAGACTATAATTTCAAAAATCAATATGTCAGCAGCAAAAGTAAACCCGAATATCGGCGGTGACGGAACGCCAAAACCCGCTTTCAATTCTTTTGTAGACGATTATCGTGCATTTTTTTATAACTGGTTGTTAGATACGGCAAATCCACAATTTAAACAATTATTCCTTGGAATTACAGGTATTACAGCAGTAAGTTATGGCGGAAAACTTGCCGGTGATGCTTTGAAAGAAGTTCAGGTGAAAAAGATTAATGCTGAGACAGAGTTGAATTTGCAAAAAAGATTGGTTTCTACCGAATTGAGAAACTTTAAAGCAAAAAAAGATTCTGCTATAGCACCGCTTGTTATGGAATTTTATAAACAGGTCGATAGCGGTACAAAATCAAAAGAAGAATTAAAAACTATGGCAGAAAATATTTTATTTGAAATCAAAAACGGTCCTCCGTTTGTTTATAGCTAATTTTTATGAGGAAACAAGCAGGATGATTCATTCGATTTTAGTTAACAACCCTAATCTACCAAAATATATTTGTGCCTCGGCACAATTACCGACACGCGAAAGAAATTACTGTGTTTTTGATAAAAATGAAGTAGATTATTTTGTTAAACAAAAAGAAAATGCTTTACCATATTTAACAGACATTTTAAAACATTCTAATAACGAAGGACAAGTTGTCGAAACCCTTTATATTATGGATAGAATGATCGATGACGGAACAAAAGGAATTGATAAATTATACCCGGTGTTTGCAAGGTTTAATAATACACAGTCACCTAATATTCAAACTTTTCTAGCAGGAATATATAGAAAAATACAGGTTCCTGATGCATTTGGACCATTAGTAAAAATGCTTATCCAAAATTCTCAAAAACCTGTAAACCCAAATGAATTTTTTGATCCTAATGAAGAAATCGGCGGAGCAATATTAAGCTATATTTCTGACCGCTGGAAAGGGTAGTTAATTAGCTACACAGACAACGCTGACATTGTAGTCATCGCGGCTATCATAACTCCTACCCGTGTTAGAATTTTTGAAGTAGCGGACCCACGTAGCGTACGAGTCGTACTCGAGGTCACCCCAAAGGGTGAACCATTCAGTGGAATCTTCTATGCCCAGTTTTGTTGTGATAGATTTATCCCAATTATTTGCTGTTGGGTTTGTAGCGTTTCCTTCCTCAGATTCGCTGATTGAATTGTCGTTGTATATTGCCTTAGCTATCTTAGCTAGTTCACTTGCGTTTGGTAATCTGCCACCTTGATTTTTACACTCTACCATGGCTCCTACCCAGTAGTCATCGTTGTTGTTTAATCCACAATCATTAATATCGTAGCCTTCTTTACCTTTGTAATCGCTACAACTTACCGGTGTTGGAACCTTAGCCTGGCTGATTATTTTAACTCCGCCTATCTCTATATAAGAATCTTTTAGTTTTGCTCCATTGAATGAAATAAGATCGTTTCTTGTTTGTTCATCGCCACCATACAAGTTTGGTTTTCTGGAGCCGTTGAAGTCATAAATACCCGCTACACAAGAGTGAATTTGTTTATTATCTACCTTTACACTATCCGGATCTGAGATACATTTTTTATCATAACTAAGAATAATT
>JAFUUC010000100.1 GCA_017471365.1 bacterium | reverse complement strand
TGTTGAAAAACGACAAAAATTTACGAAATTTACTATCCTTTACCTCAGATAAATCGATTTCCTTCTTAAAATTATCCTTATTTATACGACGACCGCCGTCACTGCCTAATCTGTATTCGTCCATGAAGTTACCTTTTACTAGATATACATGGACAATAACGGTTATTTATGAAAAAAACTTTAGTGCATGTTAAGTTATGTTAATTCTAACTCCAGTAATGAAGTGTCACATTATCGTGTCAAAATGGCTTCGTTTTCTTTCGTTAAAGTATTATAGAAGGTTTCTGATACCATTAAGCCATTATTATATAACTCGGTCTTTATTTTGTTTAATGTGCTTATTGGACTATCAACATCATAGTATGTGATACTTGAAATTTCACCGTCAGAATAAGTGAAATCTTTTATATTTTTACTATCTTTATAGAACCATAAACTGGTAATATCCCCTTCGCTATTGAAATTGAGTTGATGAGACCCGAAATGCATATCTGCACTTCTGTATTCTCCGTAGCGGAAACTTACACCATCTTTTTCCATGTTTAATAATTCTCCTTCCTTATAGCGAGCATAAAGAATACGCTTACCTTTGCGGTAATGGGACACGGAAATAGGGTGTCTTTCTGCATCAAGATTAATAACAATTTTCTTTCTACTAAATAATGGTTGGTGAACATACCTATAAGTGCCATCATCCAGAATTTTACATTTTCTTAGTTTTATTTTAGATAAATCAATTCCTTCAAGCGGTAACGTTGTAGGAGGAAAATCCACATGAGTTGGCAATCCTTCAACTAAAGTTCTATCAAGTGCTTCATTAATCGCCTCTGGATTAATTTCCGGAATTTTAATTTCTTCAGCAGCACGTCCAAGTACAGTTGTTGCTTCTTCAGCTGCTATATTTTCACCTGCATGCCCGATTACTGTGGCTCCAACATCTTCACCAGCATGACTAATTATGGTCGTGGCTTCTTCGACTGCTCTACCTTCAGTTTTTCCGGCAAGCTCCTGCGCTATTTCTTCAACTGTACGTTCAATTTTCGGCTCAAGTTTTGCTCCGGCTCCCTTGCGAACAAGAACGCCCAGACCTATTAAAACAGCCGCAGCACTCAAACCAATTGTCCAATTACGTTTTTTATGATTAGTCTCAGGTTTTTGTGGATACGGTTCGGTATATATTTTAGGCTGAGTTGGTTGAGTTGTCTGAGGAATCTCCATCTTGCTCGATGGAATATACTGGGTAAAACTTACTTTCTGAGATTGCATGATAATATAATCCTTTTCCCTACTTAAATTTATTAAAACATGTAAAATATTTTTTTTGCTCGTATACTCTTTAATCTTAACCTTTCTTAATTCATGTAAAGTTTATATAAAGACCCCAAAAACCGTGGTATAATAGTTTCATTAAGTTGGTGGACATTATAAAGGAGAAAAGTATGATACCTATTTTTAATTCAAAACGTCAATATGACCAAATCGGGTCTGAAGTAGAAAGTGCGGTTTGCGAAGTTTTACGCTCAGGCTGCTACATTCTGGGACCAAACGTAAAAGCATTAGAAAGTGAACTCGCTGAATACATCGGTTGCAAATACACGGTAGCTCTTAACTCCGGTACTGACGCTTTGCATATTGCATTACGTGCTTTAGATATCGGGGCCGGTGATGAAGTTATTACAACGGCATTTACATTTGTTGCAACAGCCGAAGCGATCGGAATCGTGGGTGCAAAACCAGTTTTTGTTGATATTGATCCTGATACTTTTAATATTGATCCTTCAAAAATTGAAGCAGCAATTACACCAAGAACAAAAGCTATTATCCCTGTTCATTTATACGGTCAGCCTTGCGATATGGATGCTATCATGGATATTGCTCACAGACACAATTTGAGAGTAATTGAAGACTGCTGTCAAGCTATCGGTTCAACTTACAAAGGACAAAAAGTCGGTACTTTTGGCGATATCGGATGTTACAGTTTCTATCCGACCAAAAACTTAGGTGCTATGGGAGATGGCGGACTTTGTACTGTAAACTCTGAAACCCTCCGCGATAGATTAATTTCATTGAGAAATCACGGTTCAATGGTTCGTTATCACAACGATGAACTTGGTGTAAACAGCCGTCTTGATGAAATTCAAGCAGCTATTTTGAGAGTTAAAGCTAAGCATATCGATGAATGGAACTCAAAAAGACGCGAAATCGCTTCATATTACAACAAATTATTCGCATCTTGCTCAGATATTCAAACTCCAAAAGAATTAGATAACACTTATTGTGTTTACCACCAGTACACAGTAAAAATTCCTAACAGAGATGAAGTTCACAAAATGTTAGGTGAAAATGGTGTAGGTGCAATGCTTTACTACCCTATTCCATTACACTTGCAAAAAGTTAATGCATTTGTAGGAATGGGTGTTGGTTCTTTGCCTGTAACAGAAAAAAATACGGAATGTGTAATTTCTTTACCGATGTTCCCGGAACTTACAAAAGAAGAACAAGACATCGTAGCAAAAACGTTGATTGAATGTATTGAAAAATCAAAGTCAGCAGCTTGTTGCTAATTTAAAATATATATATATAAAAGACTCCTTTGTCATACAAGGGAGTCTTTTTATGCCCAAGTTGAGAATGTTGAACCACTGGGTGTAACGTTCGCATCAGGTTTATTATTAAACCTTGCAGTTAATGCTTGCCCGATATTATATGCTTCTGCCGGTTGTTTTGCTTTAAAAAAATTATTTATAGGATTTTCCTGCAAAGTTGTCATATTTTGACCGTAAACAGATTCAAAATCCAAGCCAAATCTTTGGTAAACAGGTATATTATTTTGTGTTCCATTTGGAATTGCATCAAGTGCCATAATATTTATCCTTAAATTTTAAGCAAAAGTAGTCATTGTAAATCGTCCAAATCGAGGGTAACCATCTGCATTATACGGATTCATACTCAAAACCGTCGGAATTTCGTAACTCGGTTGCCCATTTGCAGCTGTAGGTCCAGGAGTCATAGTCGATTGGGTGATTGCTGCGTTACAGCTTGGACTAAGTCCCGTAGCATTCCACATCGCATCAAAACTACGTTTTATGACCCCAAAGGTTGAACCCATTATGTTTTCATACCCTTCGTCTGTTCTGCTGAAACCTAAATTAGTTACAACATAAGAATTCCCCTCCGAAACTCTTGCCCTGTTATAACTGTCAACCGTCCCTCGTGACGCCATCGCAGAACTCATATATTGTCTAGTTGCTTGATCCAGTTCACCCATCTTTATATCCTTATATATGCTCTCTTATATGTATAAAGGATATAAAAATTAAATAATTGCTTTTTTAAGTAAAAATATGTTTACAATTCTTAATGTTAGTGTTTAATCCAATGGAAGCTTTTAACATAATTAGATCCATTAATGTCACCGTAAATTTCGGATTTAAATACACGTAAAACTTTGTCTTTATCAAAATTCGGTATTCTATTTATATTGCTTGTAGATTTTGGATTGATCTCGTTAATTTTAATGCCCGGAATTTTATTTAGTAATCTATTCAAAGACATATTCCTGATAAATCCAAGAGGGGATGAGAAATCGGCAGAAAGGCTTCCATACACTTCCATATCAGCAACAAGATTGTGTAAATTGTAACTACCGGTTAAGTACATATTTAAATCCTTGCCACTAGAATATACGTTGATTTCATCTGCAATCCCGTTTGTTACATTTATATTGCCGCTTATTGAATCAAAATCACCGGTTTTTAACGGAGTTATAAGATCAACAATACCATTAATTGATACTCCGGTAATACCACCTGTAATAAGATTACCGGCTTTTAGAAGATATTCTAAAGAACCAAGTTTCGGCATTCTACCGTCAGTAACTTCAAAATATCCTTTCCCACAAAGGGTTTTTAGGCATTCAACACTTGATGATCCGGTGCAAGATGCCTCGAGATTCCCGGTAACATTACCGTACATTTGTCCAACCATATCAAAAAAGTTTTCACCAATAATGCTGGCATCTGCATTATTGATGTTCATTGTTGCATCACCTTTAAAGCTATTTAAATCATAAGTTATCTTGCCGTCTACCACACCATTTGCTAAATTAAAAGAATAGTTGTTTATATTGGCAATATGATCCTCATTTACATTCATATTTAATTTAAAATTTGTTGCTTGAGCTTTTTTAATAAGGATTTTATCTGCATCTATATCTAAATTTTTAATAATGATTTGATCCGGAGTCACGGTCATAGTATTGTTTGGCGAAATTTTATCATGTTTAATTTTATCTACATCAAAATCATTAAATGCGTTACCAATTACGTTCAAATCAAGTAAGTCTGTTTGTATTTGTACATCATCGACAATAAATGGAGGAGTTGTTTTATTTTGAATCTTTGCTTTTGCAATAATTTCATTTGTTAAAATTATTCCCTTGGCCTTTAAATCTATTAAATCATGTGCAAATTTAATGCTTATATCCCTTATTGTTGCGTCTAACAGCGGAATATCAACACTGGTTATATTTAAATCACCGAGAATTACAGGTGCAAGTGACGTACCATTAAGTAATAAATTAGAAGTAAATACACCTTGCTTTATGGTCGGTTTTTTTAGAATAACATTAAAAATTCTAGCATCAGTAGGAGAGTTTGTTTTTATCTTAAAATTATTAAAATCTAAAACATTATTTTTTAAAATAGAAATTTCGCCGGATGAAGTTAACTGATTTTGTAAAGAAGTTCTTTGATTTTGTGAACTTATAATTTGATTATAATTTAGTGAATTTATTTTTATTTTATCAGGGGTTACAACCACATCCGCATTAACTGTAATAGGATTGGTTGAAATTTCCCCGTCACTCATTGTTCCTGTCGGGGCTCCGGATAAAGTTGCACCCATATAATAAAGAGAAGAATTTTCTTTTACGTTTAAAGTCGAATCTGTGTAAAATTTATTTGAATTCCCTCTTATGTGTGTATTAAAATTAACATCTCCTTTAACTTTAACAGGATAAACAGATTTTGTATTGAATGCTCTATCAAAAAACATTTGTGTCGGTTTTGCACTAATGTACAAATTTACATTTTTACTGCCTAAAATATCCGAAATGCTACCGTTTAAATATACAGGCATTGAACTGACTCTTGAATTTACATTACCGAGGTACAAATTATTATTGCGTATATTTGCTTTACCATTTAAAACCTTTACCAAAACATCGTAAGGTTTGTATATAAAACTAATATTTTCAAGATTTGTGTCTGAATTTATTTTACCATTTTTTATATTACCTTTAATATCAACTGTTCCACGCAGATCTATTATATTATCTAGTAGTTTTTTAATTTCGACCTGATCTATTTGATCTTTTATATTTCTAATTGTTTCGACATTAAATCCTTGTAGATTGAATGTCGCATCAGAAATTTTCATTTTGTCATATATATTTTTAGATTTGAATGACAAAGTGTACGGATTGTTATTAAAAAAGCCTCTTAAACTATCTACATTCAAAACACCGTTGTTGATAGTAAAATTTCCTCCATAAGTTTTTATAGGAGAGGATGCCCCCATATTTGAAAGAATTTTACCATTTATTTTAACCTTGTTATAATCGAGATTTTCAGAATCCGCAATGCCTTTGTAACCACCTGAAAAAGACGCTTTTAACTGCCCAATTTCATTTTTATACGGTAGATACATATCAGGATATAAAAGATCAAAACTGTCTGATATAGTAAAATTCTCGGAGGAAGCTTTCAGATCCATATTCTTGTCATTGGCAGTTCCGGTAACAACAACTTTAGAATTTCTTACATAACCGGTAAGATTGTAGTCTGCATTTTTGTTTTCAAAATTAACAACTCCATTCACTCTTGTTAAAGGTAGAAAAGTATCTTTAATAGTTGTAACAGCATCATGAAGTGTTATCGTACCTTTTGCAAAAAGATCTTTATTAAATTTTACGTGTTCAACATCTTTTGCTTCTCCGTAAATATTCAATAATAAGTCGGCTTTCCCTGAAGGATTTGTAAACGGCTTAACTACTTTTTGCACATCTGCCAAATCTGCTGAGGTATTAATAACTTTCAAAATTTTCGGTATATCTTGACCGTTTGTCTTAGCTATAACATTGAGTTTACCCAAAACAGTGCTCTTGCCATCAATTGAAGCCGGCAAACCGTTTATTAATGCATTATAGGTTTTGAATCTTATATTGGTGTCTTCAAAAATAACTTCTCCTGATCCATTCGTAAGTTCAAGATTATTAATTTGGTTAAAAGAAGCTATTGCATTCCGAAATTTTACTTCTCCAAAAAGGTGCGGATCAACTTTTTTCCCGGCACTGCGAAGTTTTATACCTCCAAGACCACTAATTTTCATTACCGGTAGAGGACCCAGTTTGAATTTTAAAATTTCATGAAGCGGATTTAAAACTTCATGTGCCATCGCCATATCAACAGAATTTGTACTTGTAATATCGAGTTCAGAATATTTTGAGCCATCTGTCTTTGCAAAGCCCTTTACTTCTACAACTTGATTTCCTCCTGCCGGAACAACAACATCAACATCCATAATTTGACCTTTAAAGTTCAAATCAACTTCTGCACCGCCCGAAGCATTTTTGATAGGATGTATAAGATATGCATTACGAAGTTCAACTTTACCATTTACATGAGGGTAACGTCCTTTACCGTTAAATACTAATTTACCTTTTCCATCACCATAAAAAATATATTTTTTTAAAGCGTAAAAATTCATTTCTCTAACAAGATTTCTCGCCCAAGGCATAATTTGACAAATTTCTTCGAGTCTTGCATTTTTTACTTCAACCAGCCAATTGTCAAATATAGGTTCTTTTGTCCCAATACCGGATAATTTTCCATCAACGCTGGCATTTATATTTTTAGTTGTCAAAGTTGTATTTTGAAAATTAATCCCACCATCTATGGTCTCAAAATTTACTTTAAGTGATAAATTATCTTTGTAGTGAATTTTTTCTGCATCATCTTTACCCTTTATAATTAGATTTTGAGTCGAAATATTAGTTAAAATTCTCTTATGTGCAAATTTAGTATCTTCTGTTATTGCTACAAAATTAAGCTTCCCTTGGGTTGATTGTATAAGACCTTTTGAAAGAATATTTACATAATCAGATATACTAGCGAGGTCAAAATTTTCTATTTTTGCACTAATTTTAAATTTGTCTTCATGAAATTTATTCAGCGGAAGATTTATATCAATATCGGTAAAATAAGGAGTTGATTTATCTCCGACAATAAAATTCCCCTTAGTCGCAAACTTAAGCGAATTATTATTTTCAAATATTGCATTTGAAAAGTATTCACCATTCAAGTTTATTTTTTGATTATTGCGTTTATCTTCAAGTTTAACGTTATATGGTCCAACGTCAAAATTTATTGAAGAAATATGGAATTTTTTATTTTTGTTTTCAAATTTTAGCGGATAGTCACCCAGAAAAAATTCTTTGTCCTTTGTAAAAATAAGATTAATATCTTCATTATCTGCTGTCACGTCAGAAATATTTATTTTATGAAACAACAAAGGCAGAAGTTGTATTTTAAGTTTAGGATTTGTTATTGCAAGGGCTTTTGATTTGTCTTTATTAATTACGGAAAGATTGTTGGATTTTAACCATATAGAAGGAAACAACCCCATTGACATTTCAGGATTCCCCACATCGACAATCATTCCGGATAAGTCGTAAATCTTTTGTTCAATACTATGTTTGTGGGAAGGCAAATCAATAACAGCCGGAATGCCCTTGATATAAGCGGCACTTAAGAGTGTTAAAACACCTAATGCAGTTAAAGCTTTCCCGTACTTATTCATATTACAATTATTATATTATAACTTAATATATAATAAAAGTCCTCCGTATCTATTATTTTTTTATCCCCCGTTTTCATAATCGTAAATATTAAAACAATAGTGCGTTTTGGTGATTATTCAAGATAAAATATTCCGGATAATGTAATTGTTATGATAGTTAGGAATTTTGTGATGTACTTATTGAATTATACAAAAAAAATCGCAGAAAAAATCCGCAGCTACGAAGCAATGATAGATTTTACGGATGAAACACACTGGTTAAATCCATTTTATGGTCAGCCGGAAGTGACTGTGATCTGGCTTGATTCAAACGAAAAAGATTATAATTAATACACAAATTTATTATTTCATAGTGCTAATCACTGCTACTTATTTAAGTAAATTACTAAATTGTTTAATAAAACATATACATATTAAAAAACTTAATAAAAATTTACAATTCTATTGAAATACTAAGATTTAACTTAATTTCGCACAAACTTGGTTTTTATTAGTTGTGTGGTATGTTTAGAAAAACATTTAACAGTCATTTGGGTTACAAAATCCTGAATGACTGTTTTTTACCCTATTGCAATCTGATATTTAGCACATACGATAATGATACACGATTATACTATGCTGAAATGAGGAATTTATGGCAAAAGACGTAATAGAGTTTGAAGGCACGATTATAGAGTCCATGCCTAATGCAATGTTCAAAGTTAAGCTTGAAAATGATCATGAAATTTTGGCACATATTTCAGGAAAAATCAGAAAAAACTTTATCAGAATATTGCCTGGTGACAGGGTTAGGGTGGAAATGACGCCTTATGATTTGACTAAAGGTCGTATAACATTCAGATTGAAGTAACATCTCACAATTAATATATAAAGGAAAACAAAATGAAAGTAAGATCATCAGTAAAAAAAATTTGCGACAAATGCAAATGTATTAAAAGAAAAGGCAGAATTGCCGTAATTTGCGAAAATCCTAAACATAAGCAAAGACAAGGATAATTTTTGCGAATGTACTCTGCCGAGCGAAACGATTGAGTATTGTTTTGTGAGAGGTAAGGGTGTAAGCGGATGAATCCGTCGGGTACGAAGTTTTAAGCGAATGACAGTAATAACGAAATGAGCATTAAACTGAGTACAGCAAAAATTAACAGCTGAAATTGCGGGCTTTATCGGCAATTGGTGAGGAAGTATTTAAGCCTCATATACAAAAAAATCTAACACCCGGTGCGGTAAGTTATGGGGACGTTTTGAAACCAAACAGCTTAATCGCACAAAAGCCAAGAAAAGGAGAAAATAAAAATGGCAAGACTAGTAGGGGTAGATTTACCTCGTAACAAAAGAATGGAAGTAGCTTTGACTTATATCTATGGTATAGGACCAACCAGAGCTAAGAAAATATTGGCAGCGACCGGTATTTCACCTGATTTGAGAACAGACGATTTGACAGACGAAGATATTAAAGTACTTCGTAACGAGTTGTCTAATTATCACATTGAAGGTGATTTGAGACGTGAAGTTTCTATGAATATTAAACGTTTGCAGGAAATCGGTTCATACAGAGGACTTAGACACAAACGCAAACTTCCTTGTCGCGGTCAAAGAACAAAGACGAATGCAAGGACTCAACGTGGTAAAAAAGGTGCTGCAATCGCAGGTAAAAAGTAATAAGTTAAGAAAATAAAGGATAAAAAAATGGCAAGACCAGTAAAAACAAAGAAAAAAGAAAAGAAAAATGTATTGCAAGGGGTTGTACACATTCAATCTACTTTTAACAATACAATTGTAACTTCTACTGATACTCAAGGTAATGCTATTGCCTGGGCAACAGCTGGAGCTTCAGGTTTTAAGGGTGCAAGAAAAGGTACTCCGTTTGCAGCTCAATCTGCTGCTGAAATGGTAGCTAAAAAGTCTATCGATCAGGGTATGAAAAAAGTTGAAGTTTACATCAAAGGACCTGGTTCAGGTCGTGAAACTGCAATCAGAGCAATTCAGGCTGCTGGTTTAGAAATTACGTTAATCAAGGATGTTACACCTATTCCTCACAATGGATGTCGTCCTCCGAAGAAACGTAGAGTATAGTAAAAATACGGGGGCTTGCGTAAATAGTCCAAACGCAAACCATAGATGCCCCGAACAAGAAAAAGGAGAAAATTAAATGGCTAGATACACAGGACCAACAAACAAATTATTTAGAAATAAAAAGGTTAAAGATTTGTCAAATAGAAAGCTAACGTCTTCTATGAGACAAACTGCTTCAGGTCAGCATGGTGCTGTAAGAAAAAAACTTTCTGAATATGCACTTCACCTTGCTGAAAAACAAAAAATAAGATTTACCTACCTTGTTTCTGAAAAACAGTTTGTTAGATACTATGAAGAAGCTGAAAGAAGAAAAGGTGTTACAGGTACTATTCTTTTACAGCTTTTGGAATCAAGAGTTGATAACGTTCTTTTCAGAGCAGGATTTGGTATTACTCGTAAACAAACAAGACAGATCGTTAACCACGGTCACGTGCTTGTAAATGGTAGAAAAGTTGATATTCCATCATATCTCGTTAAAGCAGGTGATGTTATCACAGTTAAATCAAGAAGTGCCAAGTATGTTCAGAATGTAACTGAAATGATTGATATGGCTTGTGCTCCGGCATGGATGACCATAGACAAAGAAGCATTGAAAATTACATTTGACAGAGTTCCGGAAAGAGAAGAACTTGATCCTGAACTTAAGGAACAACTTGTAATTGAATATTATTCTAAGTAGAAATAATTAACAATTTGGTAAAATTTAACTAGGAGAATAAAATAATGGATTTAAAAATTAAATGTGTTGATACAGCAACAAGTTCAGATGGTTCACAATATGGTAAATTTATTATTGAACCGTTAGAACGCGGATTTGGTACTACAATCGGTAACGCTTTGAGACGTGTACTTTTATCAAGTCTTGAAGGTACAGCCGTTACAAGTGCAAGAATTGAAAGTATTACTCATGAATACACTGCAATTCCTGGTGTTTTGGAAGACGTAATTGACGTGATCCTTAACTTAAAAGGATTGGTTGTTAAAACAGAGTCAAAAGAAGCACAACACTTAAGAATAGATGTAGACAAACCAGGACCTGTATTAGCAAGTGATATCCTATTACCTGCTGGCGTAAAAGTTGTTAATCCGGATTGGCTAATTTGTACTGTAGCTGATGGTGGTTCATTCCATGCAGATGTTATAGTAGAATCCGGCAAGGGATACGTTCCTCACGATGTTCCTCGTGATGCTAAGGAATCATCTATAGATGTATTGCCGATCGATGCAACATTTATGCCTATTAAACGAGTAAGCTACAATGTAGAGAATACTCGTGTTGGTGATACATTAGATTTTGACAAGTTGACTCTTGAAATTTGGTCTAATGGATCAGTTGATGTTCAAAATGCTTTAAGTAAAGCTGCAAATCTTCTAATTGAACATTTTATGCAGATTGCTTCTATAACAGGGCAACCGTCTGCTGCTATTTTGGGTAGTGCAGAAAATTCTGATGTTGAATCTGAGGATTCCCCAAAGATGACAATTGAAGAACTTGAATTGTCTGTTAGAGCATACAATTGCTTGAAACGTGCAAGTATCAATTCAATGTCTGAACTTTTGAAGAAGTCAGAACATGATTTGTTGAACATTAAAAATTTCGGTAAAAAGTCATCTGACGAAGTTATCGAAAGACTTCATCACTTTGGATTGGACTTAGCTCCAAATCCTGTTGAAGATGAGGATTTAATCGGTTAGTAGGTTGGGCATAATATGTCTGACAATATATAAAGGAAAAATAAAATGAGACATCAAGTTAGAAAACATAAATTGGGAAAGGCTCAAGATCAAAGAAAAGCTTTGTTGAGATCTCTTGCTACAGAACTTTTTGTTCATGGTGAAATCACAACAACTCTTACTAGAGCTAAAGCTTTGAAGCCTTATGCTGAAAAAGTTATTTCCCTCGCTAAAAAAGGTGATTTAAATTCAATTCGTCTTGCGTCTAAATATATTTACAACAAGGAAACCGGTAAATATATGGATATGGCAAGTGGAGAAATTTTTGAGGCTCCACAAAAAGACAAAAAGTTGACAGCTCAAACAGTTTTGAGAAAACTTTTTGTTGTGATTGGTAAACAGTATTCTGATAGAAATGGCGGATATACAAGAATTTACCAGTTGCCTCCAAGACGTGGAGATGCTGCGGAAATGGCACTTATTCAGTTGGTGTAATTTCTAATGCGTTACGCTTTGACGGTTCAATATATCGGTAAAAATTATTCAGGTAGCCAGATTCAATTTGAAAATGGTGAAATGATAAAAAAGCCAACTATACAAGGAGAACTCGAAAAAGCGATTAGTACATTGATATTCGGTGATACCGAAAATAAAAACCGACAAGTAAAGACAGTATTTTCTGGAAGAACGGATGCCGGTGTAAATTCAAAAGGACAGGTTGCTCATTTCAATGTGGATGAAACGATTGTTGCTTCAAAGTTTCTTTATCATATAAATGAAATCCTTCCGGATGATATATCGGTCTGCGATTTGAGGCTTGTAGATGAAAGCTTTCACGCTCAAAAGTCTGCGAAAAAACGCTATTACAGATTTGAATTTGTTAATCGAAAATGTAAAAATGCTTTCGATGGTGATCTAATTAGGGTAAAGTATCCTACGGATGAACAAAGAATGCAAAAAGCATTAAGTTATCTTTTGGGTGAGCATGATTTTTCAAGTTTTAAAAGTTCAGGTACTTTTAACCCAAGTACAGTTTGTTCTATAGAAAAGATTCAGGTTAAAAAACTTGATGATCGTGTTTTTATTGATATTGTTGGAAACAGATTTCTTTACAATATGGTGAGAACAATTGTCGGCACTCTTCTAGAAATAGAAGGACACGATTTGCCTCCAGAGCATATGAAAGATGTTTTGGAAGCAAAAGACCGCCGTAAGGCTGGTCAAACGGTTAGTCCGTATGGATTAACTTTAATGAAAGTAGAATACTAGTAGGTTGGGCATACCTGCCCAACGCAATAAACGGAGAAAATGCAATATGAAAACATATTCAGCAAAACCTCTTGAAGTAGAAAGAAAATGGTATGTAATCGATGCTGAAGGCGAAATTTTAGGTCGTCTTGCGGTTAGGGTTGCAAACATTTTGAGAGGTAAAAACAAACCTGAATACACTCCTCACGTTGATACAGGTGATTTCGTAATTGTTATCAATGCTGACAAAGTTGTAGTTACAGGTAAAAAAGAAACAGATAAAATTTATTTACATCATACCGGTTATCCGGGTGGTTTGAAGACAGCTTCATTTAAAGAAGTTATGGAAAAAGATCCTAGAATTGTTATTGAACATGCGGTTCGTGGTATGTTGCAACACAATACGTTGGGTGCTGAGCAGTTTAACAAATTAAAAGTATATGTAGGAAGTGAACATCCTCATGCTGCCCAAAAACCGATTGTATTACCAAAGGAGGCTAAATAATGGCAGATAAAGATATTATAATGGCTACCGGAAGAAGAAAAACCTCTATTGCGGTTGTAAAATTAGTTAAAGGAAAAGGCAGAATTTTTGTTAACGGTAAGACTTTGAAGAACTATATCGGTAACAGACCTGCTATTGAAATGTTAGTGTATAGACCACTTGTGTTAACAGAAACTCAAGACAGGTATGATGTTAGAGTAAAAGCTGTTGGTGGTGGTGTGGTTGCTCAATGTGGAGCTATCAGACATGGTATTTCCAGAGCACTTGTTAAATCTAACGAAGAATTTAGAAATGTTCTTAAGGTTGAAGGTTTGTTAACAAGAGACCCTCGTGTTAAAGAACGTAAAAAATACGGTAGAAAAAGAGCAAGAAAACGTTTCCAATTCAGCAAACGTTAATATATTGCTTGAAAAAAAATTACAAAAGAACGAGAGAGAGGGTATTTTATATATCTTCTCTCTTGCATTTAGAAAATTTATGGAGCAAATAATATGTTAACAATAGACGAAGATAGAAGTCATTATATTTATCCTACTGAAAAAAAAGAAAACCCTAGTTGGTATGTTCAAAGAGGTACAGTTGGAGAACATTATTCTTATAGAAAGGACTCAAATCTTTTAACAGATGCATTTCAATATACCAGTGAACGTGATCGTGATATTGTTGAAGAAGTAACAATGTTTGGTCATGGCAGGGATGGTGTTTTTAGGTCCAGAAAGAGTATCACTTATCGAAATGGAATGAAAACTATTGAAAGACTTTATGGATATAAAGACAAAACTTGCTTGAAGATATCAAAGGAACTGGACAGATTAACCGGTCGCTGGCATTTAACTTCTTTATTTGGTTTTGGATTTGATATAGACAAAGTTGAAGGTAAAGTGAAAGTTCTAAAATTACCTGAAGAATTGGAAGAGGCATTAGCAAAACTTCCTACAGCAATCAGAAATGAAGTTAGAAGAACTCCAATACAAAGGATGTTTTTCTAGGTTAATTTATAAGAAAGAACCGGTTAAGATTTTTAACCGGTTCTTTTTGTTGTTAAATTTTTGTTCTATGAATTGCTTTTAGAAGATTTCTTTCATTTAGTCCGTTTAGTATTCTGAAATTTAAAAGATTTCTATAAGCACTCATAACCGGTTCAAAATCAAAGATTGCACGGTCACTTTTTAGGCGACTTACAAGTTCTTGAACCTTTTTCATATCTCTAATCATGCCTGTTTTAAATTTATTTGGTTGGTATACAGTCCACGCTGATGCCGGGTAATAAGTTGAACGGCACTCGTTTGTGTTTTGGTTAATAAGCATTTGTCTAAATACTTCATAATCCATATCATAGTAATGTTGGTGTATTATTCTTCTACTCCCCCATTCATTGTAAGGTCCTAATAATTCTGGCATCCAAACTTCCGGATCTGATACATATTAAAGCATTTTGCGTCTTTCTCTATATTCATTACATCCTATAGTCAGTATGTCAAAAGAATGACCAAATTCATCAAGAACTCCTTGTTCTTCGGCATATCTAGACATTAAATCCAAAAAAGAAGTCATCCCCTTTCCGGTGTCAACATAGTCTGTAATCATTGTTTTTTTACCGGCAGCTTGAGTTCTTTTTATTATTGATATAGGGTCTGCTTGAATATTTCTTAGATATTTTTTGTAAGCTTTTTCTTCGGCTTTTGTCGGAGCTAATTGTTCCAATCTTACTAAGCCGCTATAATCTCCAAAATCCCCGTCATAAATTCTAAACCATCTGCCGGAAAATGCTACAAATTTGTAGTCAGGAATACCGTCTCTCATAAATAAGCTGGTATTTAAAAACCATTTTGGACTTCTACCAAGACAAATAATAGGATGCTCTTTATATTGAGAGTACATTTGTGCAACTTTTATAAATTCATCCATTTCTCTTTCTGTTTGTAAAGGTAGCTTCATAAATTCAGGATGTTTGTCTATTTTAAGCATAGTTTCCATTTGGCTTTCATCAAGAATTTCGTGAAATTCACGATAGAGTCTTCTAAAGCGTTCTTTTCTTGCTTGCGGCATTGTTTTGTAGTTTTCAAATTCTATCAATGGAACGCTTACTATACGTCGTTTTTTGCCAAATTCACCTGAACCAAAATGGATATTTGCACCATAAGTAAACCCGGCAGGAACTTTGCTATACTGCATTTGTTTTTCTGCTTGGGTGTCTATATTGTTTGGAGTAACGTTTTTTTGTATTTGTATTGGTCTGGAGTTTTGATAATTGTATAATTGAACTGGAGCTAATTTCATTGTAAATCCCTTAAAAATTAAATTGCATGATATTAATATACAAACAAAAATAAATTTGCTATATCAAAAATTTCCCATTCAAGTATTTTTTTATTACAGATATAAAATATTTAGTATCTTTTATGAGCATAAGCAATTCATCTACATCCGGTTTATACATGAAGTCATAGTCAGACAACTGACGATAAGTATAAGCTTCCTTGTATATTGCGAATAATCTGCTTTCAAAAATTTTATCATCATAAATATATTTTTTATTAAACCACCCCATTAATTGAGCATGTTTTGATGTTATAAAATTGTCCTTATAAGCAAGTGCATTTACAATGTAAAATATTGCATAATATAATCGATTTTGACAAGTTTCGTAGTGTTTATTTAAATAGTTTTCCTCTGCTGATTCAACTGCCTCATTAGATTTGTCGATTGCTTTTAGAATTAAAATATTTTTATTCTCAAGCTCCATAAAACATTCCTTTATTAACAACTTGATTATAATATATCGGATTTTGTTTCAATTCAGCTGTAGACATTGGATGTAAATCTAAGACAATCCCAAAATCAACTTCAATCTTTCCAATCAAACTCCATAAATTTAATCTCTGCTCTCTACTCAAAGGAGTTTCAAAAAGAGCAACAACATCAATATCACTCCCAGATTGATTTTTTTTAGAGGCATACGAGCCATACAAATAAATGCCATTAAACCCTGAATATGTTTTTTTTATTACCTGATTTAAATTATTTATAATTTTGTTAATGTCATTCATATGCGGATTGTACCATTTATTTATAATATTTTCAATATAAATTTGCTATATCAAAAATTCTCCGTTTTGGTAAATTAATGTTCCATCTGCATAAATTTTAGAATTGTCTTTCATATTTTTAATCATATCCCAGTGTAAACCGGAAACATTTTTTCCTCCGGTTTCAGGATAAGATGCTCCGACTGCCATATGAATTGCTCCTCCAATTTTTTCATCAAACAGAATATTACCTGTTACGTCTTGAATTTGCATGTTTGTACCAAAAGCAATTTCTCCTATTCCCCTTGAACCTTCATCCATATTCAACATAGCATCCAGAAATTCCTGTCCGCTTGAAGCTTGTGCTTTTACAACTTGTCCGTTTTCTATCCACAAATGAACATTTTTTGCACTGTTGCCTCGATAATTCTGTGGAAAATCAAAATAAATTTCTCCATTTATACCGTCTTCAACCGGAGAAGTAAATACTTCACCGTCCGGATAGTTATTTAAACCAGAGCAACTAATCCATTTTCTGCCCTCAACATTGAATTTTATATCTGTTTTATCCGCAACAATATGTAGTTCTTTTATTCCATTAAGGTAATTTGCCCATTTAGTTTGTTGAATATCAAGTTCTTTAAGCTTTTTAACCGGATCATCAAGATCTAGGTAACAGGATTTGAATAAAAATTCAGAATATTCATCTATAGACATTTTTGCTTCCTGAGCTAAAGCGTGCGTTGGAACGTCAGCTATAACCCATTTTAATTCACCTTTTGCACTTCTGTTGAGCATAATTTCCGAAAGATATTTTGTTGCTTTCCCGCGTTGTGACATTTTACTTAAATCAGCCTTAGTCATAGCTTTAGTGTTAATTGGGGCTCCTATTGAAATGAATTTGTCTGCCGTTTTGTATTCAAGTTCTGTCATAGGATCTATGTAAGCAAGTTGTTTTTCTGAAGCGTATTTTATAAAAATTTCCTGCATATCTCCAAAGCCTGTGTGAACAACGGGATTCCCACCGCGTTGAAGAACTCTTTTGTATACGGATCTTACAAGATCTTTTGCATAAATTGATTGAGCACTGATTATAACAAGGTCTCCTTCTTGAACGTTTGTAGAGTAATCTACAAGTACCTGTGCATATTTATCCCAAATAGTGTTTATCATAATTTTCACCTTTCTATTAATATAAAATTTGTACAGTAATTTTTCTGGCTCTTGCTTTGTTATCAAAATCTATTAAAATTACTTGCTGCCATTGCCCCAATTGTAATACCCCATCAATAAGCGGAATATAAGTCGAATTACCTACAATTGAAGCTCTAACGTGAGAATAACCGTTACCGTCGTGCCACATTTCGTCGTGATGATATTCTTTGTTAATCGGAGCAATTTTTTCTAGTGCTTCAGGCAGGTCAACAAGTAAACCCGGTTCAAATTCCATATTTGTAATTGAAACAGTACTGCCCTGAGCGTAAACATATACTACTGCACTCTCAAGAGAATAATTATAGACTATGTTTCTAATTTGCGGCGTAATATCTATTATGTCCGTGTTACCCTTTGTATGAACGGTAAAATTGTCATTTATAATTGTCATGATATCCCCAAAAATTGCTTCTTTACCGTGATTCTACAAAAGAAGATATTAAAAAGCAACTTTTTTTATAACAACTAAATTTCTAAAAACTTCTTCATCTAGTGGAAGTTTGTATTCTATTATATCTACAATTTTTGCATTAATTTTTTTTAAAACTGGATTTGCGGCTTCAATTTCTTCTTGAACTTTTCGAGATTTAAAAGCTACAAAATATCCATCATTTTTGACTTTTGGCAATGCATAGCGGCTTATTTTATCAAGTGAGGCCACGGCTCTTGCTGTGACAACATCAAATTGTTCGTTTATATTTTCGACTCTTTGACACATGGTGGTGAGATTTTGCAAATCAAGCTTTTGTTTAATAGCTTCAATCGCTCGAATTTTTTTTGCAATACTATCAAGTGCAATTACTTGAATTTGTTTATATTCAAGTGCAATTGGAACAGCCGGAAAACCACCACCTGTTCCTATGTCCAAAAGCTTTTCAGGTATTATATATTTTTCAAAAAAATATTTTAAAGCTAAAGAATCGCATATGTGTTTTTCCCATAAAAATTTTTCATCATTTTTAGAAATAAGGTTAACTTTAGAGTTTTCTTCAAGGAACGCTTTTATATATTCATTGTAAGATTCTTTATTATTCATATTTTTCCTTCAATTTTTGAAAATTATATTCGCCTATTTGATTTTTGATGGTTTGAATTTTCGATAAAATCTTCTCCGAGTCAGAGCTGTTGAAAGAAATTTTAGTTACGTTATAGGCTTGTGAAAAATATTTATATGCATTATCGTAATTTTTTCTTAGCAAATAATAATTCCCGATTTCGAGAGCAGAGTCTGCCATATAATAAGGTTCATTGAGTTGTTTTGCGTATTCACAAGCCAATTGTAAGTATTCCAAAGATTTTTTTACATCCTTGGATGAATAAATTTCTGACAAATTTCTTGCACTGCAATATAATCCGTTGTAATTTTTTATTTTTTTATCAATTTCCATACTGTTTTCATAGTATTGAATTGCTGTTTCTGTGGCTCCCGCTTCATCATAAAGTTCTGCCAGACTAGCCATGGCTCTTGAAATATATTTATTAATATCCGGATTTGGCTCTATATCAATACATTTTTTGTAAAAATTCAGTGCATTTTTCACATAATTTTTTTCATCATTAACCCCGGCAAATTTATAATATAACTCAGCCAAAGTAGACTTTGAAACGGTGTTGTCTTCGTATTCGATAGCTTTTTTATAGTATTCAAAGGCTTCTTCGGTACTATTAGAAAGTTTGCCCAGAGCAATATTTATTTTCATTTTTAATTCATTTGAAAGAGTTTTATCTTTTTCAAGTTCGTTGAGAATAAATTTAGCATTATCATTTTTGTATATTATGTAATAAATATTTGCAATTTCGAGTTTTACTTCAGCCATTTTTTCATTGTTAGATGTGTTGTAGTAAAAATCCTGAGCCTGAGTGTAATATTCAAGTGCTTCGTGCCATTTTGAAAGGTTCTTGTAATTTTTAGCTAAATTTATATAGATTTTAGGAAGGAATTTTAGAAAATCCGGATCATCTTTTTTTGTTAAAGCATTCTGATAAAGCATGATGGCGTGCTTGTAGTTGTATTTACCTTCTTCTTTCCGTGCGAGATTTATAAGTTTAGTTACGCCAAGCCCGTTGCTTTGTTCACTCAATTCCTGAGTTTCGGTCTTTTGAGAAACAAAATCTTTTATCGAATCTGCTATATTGTTTAACACTGCTTCGTCTTCTACTATAAAGTTTATTTTTTTAATTTTATCTTCTTTTGTTTCTTCAATTTGAACAGGTGTTTCAATTTGAATCTGAGAAGTTTTGATAGCCGGTTCTGTAGGAACAAACTTTTTAGGCAAAAACATTGAATGATATTCAATTTCGTTTCTCATAGTTTGTCTTGATAGTCTCAAATCTCTCTCAAGCGGCTTTAAAGGCAGTTGTGTGTTGTATAAATCTATACAAGCACTATGAAGTTTTATGGCGACATTTTCGGGAATCTGATGTTCTACAACTTCACGTAAATCATTGTCTAAATATAGAGATTCGTTGTTATATAACAGGATTGAATTTTTTATGAAGAAGTTTACTCTGTTTTCATCGTAAAGATTTAAAGATTTTAGCAAATTTATATGAATTGGTATTCTCATCATTGCTAATAGTCTGAATAAATGTGCACTTACAGGATCTACAAGAGAAAGTGCTTCTCTTGTTATAAAATCAGAAAAGGTCATAAGACTTTTGGAAAATACATCCAAAAACTTGCCGATATCATATTCTCTTAGATGCATAATATCTACAGATAGTTTTATGTTGTTGTAATAGCCTCTAGAATGTTTATAAAGTTCGGTTGCAAGTATACCTGGTTGTTTTACTCCATTGGCTTTTAAAAATTTTTCATAAATTTCCGGGGTAAATGCAAGTAGCGTTGTTGCATAAAAATTAGTGTTTTCAAAATCTTCTGCGTTAAATTTCTTTGATGTTATTATAATCTTTACGTTGGAATGATTTGTTAAGTGTAGAATAAAATTTAATATATCTTGCCGGTTTGATTTTAATATCGCATCAAATGAGTTAATAATTATCATTATGGGTGCTGCAATGCAATTGAAATAAGTGTTTATTTTTTGTGTAAAATTTTCAGCTTTTAATTTTGGTGGTTCAAAGCGTCCTTCCTCTGTATATTTTCTAAAAATTTCAAAAAATGCCAGCAGCATATCATCAAGTGTTGTTGTCTCAAAACTCTTGTAATTCAATATTAGAACTTCAGGGTTAAGGTTAGAGACTATAAAATCGCAAATTAAAGCTTTACCGGTTCCTTTAAAACCTTTTATAAGCATTAGCTTGTAATCATTTTGAAGAAAGTGACAAATATCTCCGATTTGTTTTTCATTATTCTCAAGCAAAAACGGATCAAAAGGATGATCTTGATTTTTTATTTTTATTGAATTGTTTATAAAATCAGTTCTCATTTTTTAATTTACTCTGTTTCGTCCGTTATTTTTTGCATTATATAAGCGTTTATCAGCACTTGATATTATTTCCTCTGGGGTAGTTCCATCTGTTTGACCATATGTAGAAACTCCGAGACTTATTGTTACACCACTTTCTTTACCATTTGCAAGTTTAAATTGTTTTGACGCTACAATATCGCAAAGCTTTTGAGCAATATTTATTGCTTCTTGATTTGAAGTATTTGGTAATATAATACTTATTTCTTCCCCTCCGTATCTGCAAACAATATCTGTAACCCTTACATTGCGTTTTAGTATTGAGGATATTTGCTTTAATACGGCATCTCCGGATTGGTGACCGTAATTGTCATTAAATTTTTTGAAATAATCAATGTCGATAATTACTAACGAAAATTCTGAATTGTAACGTTTGGCGTGTTCGACAGAATGGCGAATTTGTTCTTGAAAATACCTGTGATTGTACAATTCTGTTAAACCATCTGTAGTAGCGAGTTTATATTGTTCGTCAAAATCCTTTGATTTAATAAGGTATTTTGCAATAACGGATACTACTAATGTAAGAATTGCGAGACTTAATGGAGAAACAATCTCTATCCACAAATTAAAATGAGCCATAAGTTCGTATGAAATGAATATGTAAATACCGTATATTACGGCAAGAATCCCCATTGCTGCCGGCATGTACGATGTTGCCATAATAATTATGGCTGTAACTGTTATTAGTGCTAAATCTGTTAAAATATTTACCCACAAAGGATTTTTCTTGATTATATTACCGTCGAGCAAATTTTGGACATAAGTTGCTTGAACTTCTACTCCCGGGAAAACTCTGTCAGTCGGAACTGTTTTAATATCAAAAAGACTGGATGCCGTTGCTCCTATATATACAACTTTGTCCTTAAAATTATAGCCCGAATCAGTGCCTGTCTTGGCTGCTTTTAATATTTTATACATAGGAATGTTTTCAAAAGTACCGGCTGTGCCGTACCAGTTTAAAATCACACTTCCGTCATTTTCAACAGGGATTTTTTTGTTACCAAACTCTAGTTTATTGTTTTTTATAATGAAATTTTTTACATCGGAATTTCCAATTGCTCCTGCTGCAACTTTCAAACCTAATTGCGGATAATATTTACCCTGATAATCCAAAAATAACGGCATACTTCTAAGAACTCCGTCATCAGAACGTACAACATTTATCATACCGATATTAGAGGTTGCATTTATAATATCTTGAAGGATTACACGGCAATTTGAGAATTTAAATGGAGAAATGTCTCCATCAACATTTACCGCTAATTTTTGTGGGAGATTTTGTGAGATTCTCAGATCTTCTTCTTGGTTATCGAGATTCATAGCAGTGTAAACATTTGAATATTTTTGAAATGAATCTGCAAGAATTTTATCGGCATAGGAATCATTTTTCATTGACTTAACAAACATTAAATCAAATGCGATAATTTTTGGCGACTGAGCTTCAAGATAATCAATTATTTTTGCATAAATATCCCGCCTTAAAGGCCATTCTCCGTAATTGTCAAGAATATACTCGTAACTCGCATCATCAATGGCAATAATCACAACATCTTGAGGGCTTAAGTTTTTATTTTTTATATTTACTCCTTGACGCAGATCAAATGTCTTATTTTCAGCAAAATCCATAAAGGCTTTACCGTTTTTAGCGAAAGAAAAACCAAAAAAGAGCAAAATTATAATTAAGATCGAATAGAATATTTTTTTTAGCAAGACTTAAACCCCCGCCATTTCAGTATAGTCGGTCACTGAAATATTGGCAAGGATATTTTTAGTAATAAATTTGTGTTCAAGTATTTTATTATTAATTTTTAAAATTTCTGTGGAATAAGACAATTCATCCGGGTATTTGAGATATCTGAGTAAACATTGTTCGTTGAGATTCATTTTATCCGTTCCTATAACAGTGATTGTGACATAAAATATTGTTTCAAATTTTGATAAAAATTAAATCAACCTTTTAAAGAATTTGTGCGTTTTTTTCTCGTCCGATTATATGAATATTTGTTAATATTTTTTTTAATTTATTGACTAAAAACTCTATACAAAAGATAATAATTTCATAGAATAGATTAAGTTTAGATTTATAATTTATTGAAAATATAGGAGTATGAAATGGACAAGAAAAAGTTATTATTAGCAACGTTACTAGCTTCAACGTTGGTAGGTTCAGCAGCGTATGCGGACAGGGCAACCGGAGGTGGAATTGTTGGCACGGATGTGGCTTCTCCGATAGAGAACAAAACCTTTAGTGATGGTAGTATTTCAGCTAACGGTGGTGCTTTGTTGGTTAATTCAGGGGTTTCTGCTGTAATAAACAATGTAGTTTTTCAAAATAATTTGGCAAAAAATGGTGGTGCAATATCAAACATTAATGGATCATTTGCGATTGACAATTCTAAATTTATTGCTAACTCAATAAGCGGTTCAAATTATGGTGGAGCAATTCACAATAGTAGCTCCGCAGATTCTTCTATATCAAATTCAATTTTTTCCGGTAACTATAGTGCTAAAAATAATTCAAATCCTGGTGGTTCAGGTGCAGCTATTTACAATGCATCAAGTACGGGTAAATTAACATTAACTAATAATACTTTTACGGGTAATGGTAAAATTGTTGACGGAGATAATTTTACAGTCAAAACAACTAGGGGTGGTGCTATTTTTAATAGTACCGGCACTTTGAACATTAATGGCGGCTCTTTGGCTGAAAACGCTGCAAAAAATGGTGGTGCAATATTTGCTACTGCTGGAAGTGTAGGCATTGAAGGTGCTACTATTATTGACAATATTGCAACAGATGGTGAAGGTGGTGCAATATACAATAATGGTGCTGATTTTACTATTAAAGAAGTAACAATAAGTGGCAATAATGCTATTAAGAGAGACGCTCCAAATTATCGTCCAGTTGATCTGCATGTGGTTCCTGATGGTACAATTACAGCTGGTAAAGGTGGTGCTATCTATAATAATGCAAGCGGTAAAACAACTTCGATAATTGGCGGTGAAATTTCTTCTAATATTTCGTCCGATGGTGGTGCTATTTTTAACAATGCAGGTACAGTTGATATTGACGGTACAACATTCGAGGGTAATATTGCAAGTAATACCGGTGGTGCCATCCGTAATTCCGGTACTTCATCTAAACCTGGTATATTAACAATTAAAGATGCTACTTTTAAAGAAAATATAGCAGGAAGTTCGGGTGGTGCAATTTATAATGAAGCTGGCAGGAGTGTAACCCTTAGTGGTACGAATACTTTCAGTGGCAACAAAGTAGGATCTGAGGGTTCTTATAGCAAAAACGATATTTATAATGCTGGTACTTTAAATCTCAATGGTACAACAAATTTAGATGGTGGTATTAACGGTGGCGGTACAATCAATCTTGGTGCCGGTTCATTGACCAACATGCTTGGTGAAGAAGTTTTGGGTACAAGTTCAATTGGTGCTGCAACTATCAATGTTACAAATGGTGCAAAGATTTCATTTGACTGGGGCGATTCTATCAATGCAGCTACTATAAATGCGATTGATGATGCAGTTTTAGGAGTTAACAGAGTTTATGTTGATAAATCAATCTCAATCTCTGAGGATTCTCAATTTAATTTATTTGCTGAAGGTAAAGCTACAGCGGATTTAAATGCAACAGAATTAACTGCTGCATACAGTGGTTATAAAAACGGGTATGAATACACTCTTGCTCAGGACAGTACAGACAAACATATAATTAATATGGTAAAAGGTGACACCGCAGACCTTACAAAAGCGGTAGACAATACAACAAACGGAGTTCAGACCGTAGATTATGTACTTGATACAGGTGAAAATTATGGTTCTGCAAGTGCAAGTGATGAAAATAGAACAATTGGCAGAAACACTGAGTTTACTATAGAAGGTAATGATAAAACCATTACTGCTGTATCTGGTGCAAAGGGTATGATTGTTGCAGGTGAATCATCAGAAGGTGCGGGTGATGCCGCAGTATTAACCATGAATAATGTAATTATGGATGGTTTCAATGTAGATTCAAACGGTGCAATTGAAAACCATGGTACATTGAACCTCAATAACTCAACAATGGGTGCAAATAATACTGTTGCAGTCTTAAATGCGGCAGGTGCAACGTTGAATATTAAAGATTCAATTATCAATTCAACAATTGTCAACAGAGGTACATTGGTTTCTGACCCGTCTGTTTATGAAGCAGGGGTAATGAACTACAAAGGTGCAACTTTCACCGTAAACGGCGATACATTCCAAAATATTGACAGAACAGGTGAAAATGGCGGAGCTATTTATAACGAAGCTGCTTCAGGTTCTGATCCTGCAGGTGTAGTAACTTTGAATAACGTTACCGTAACCGGTAACCAAGCCACAAGTGGTGGTGTATTATACAACGCTGGCACAGCAATAATTAATGGCGGTGTTTTTGGTGGTGTTGACAATTCTGACCCTGCAAACCCTGTATCTTTAGGGAACTCCGCACAAAACGGAGGTGCTATTTACAGCAATGGTCTTACTTCTGTTACTACTATTGATAATGCCTCATTTATAAGTAACTCTGCTAATACAAGCGGTGGTGCAATATATGCTAATTCGGGCGTAGTAAATATTGAAAACGGTACAACATTTACCGCAAATAAAGCAGGTCTGTCAGCTACGACATCAACAACGACAGGTGGTGGTGCTATTTATGCAAGGCAAAATGCACAGTTGAATATAGGTGATAATGTTGTATTTGACGGAAACACCGCAGGTTATTCCGGCGATACTGTAAATGCAAATTATAGAGGTGGTGCGATATACTTATATAGTAACACTTCACATGATCCTATCTTTGGTACGGGTGTTGAATTTAAGAATAACAAAGCTTCTGATATGGGTGGTGCAATATACACAAACACCACTACCTTATCTAATCTAAATAGCGGTGTAACATTCACGAATAACCAAGCTAATAAAGGTGGTGCTTTAGCTTTGGGTAGTGGTACTATTGCAAGAGTTATAGGTGATACCGTATTTAACGGTAACAAAGCGGTTGGAGAGAATGCCAGTGGTGGTGCGATATATGATTCTTGGTTGACTCAAAATAAAAATACTGAAGAAAATGCTACTAACAATATTACAACTCTTGCAATAAATGGTGCAACATTCTCAAGTAACACCTCTGATGGAGTTGGAGGTGCAATTGGTCAACCGTCTGTTGTTGGTTATAATAGTACAACTGGTAAATACTCAAAAGCTAATAGTATTATAATAAATAACGGCACTACATTTACTGAGAACAAAGCTGTAAACGCTGGTGGTGCAATATACTCAGATGCTGTTTTGAACGTTACGGGTGCGACATTTACTTCTAACGAAGTAACCGGAACATCAAGTGCTACAAAAGGTGGCGGTGCTATTTTTGCGGATGATGACAGTAACGTAACTATAACAAATTCCACTTTTGGTGATTCTAGTGATGCTACAAAAGGTAACACTGCAACCGGAAACGGTGGTGCTATTTACAACGCAGGTAAGCTTGTAATTACTGACTCATCATTCTATAACAACAAAGCAGGCGATGAAAAGCTTGGCGGTGCGATTTATTCATCAGGTGATGTTACAATCAACGCTATAAATTCAGCCGTTACATTCAGCGGAAATACTGCTGATGTCGGTGGTGATATCTTGATGCAAGGTAATTCGGCTAATCAAATCACTTTAGCTTTGAATGCAACAGATAATACAAACAAAATCTCTTTTGGTGAAGATATTGATGGTGAATATTATAATATTAATATCAATACTGAAGTTGATTCAAACAATGATCCAGTTTACACAGGCGATGTTGAACTCAGCAATGTTTATATAACTTCTTCTACGCAAGAAGGTGTTACAACTGGTAATATTAAAATTGGAGCAGGTAATGTAACAGCTAAAGAAGTTAAAGCAACAGGCTTAACTGTAAATAGTGGTGCAAGTCTTCAAACAACAGATGCTTTGAAGGTTACAAACGGTTCGAACGCCGGAACTATCAATGGTGATGGTGCAATGAACATAAAAGGTGAGTATGAAAATACTGGATTGATTTCCAAAGCAATTACTCTCGATGGTACTGATGCAAAATTAACAACTGCCGGAGCAAATACAACTTCTGTAACAAGTGCAACATCAGGTATTACAAATACTGTTTCAAATGCGTCAGGAACTTTGGAATTAACCGGCGGAAACGTTATAGCAAATGTTTCAGGTAACGGTACAACTGTAATCAATTCAACCGCTACAGTTACTAACGCTGCTCAAATTGAAAACTATATTAAGATTTCAAGCGGAACGCTTTCTACAGATGCAAGTAATGTTGCTACAGGTGATAATGCTACAATAGCTAACAAAGGCACTTTAGAGCTTACCGGCGGTACATTGTCAAAAGGTGTTACAGGCCTTGAATCAAGCACTAACGGTATTGTTGACATCAACGCAACATCAGGTGACGAAAAAGTTACTCTTGCAAGTGGCGGTTCTATTACTGATAACGTAATCAAGCTTACAGCCGGTACATTTGATGTAACTGCTAAAAATGTTCACGATGATACATCTGATACTGATACAATAGATTTATCATCTACAACTAAGATTTTAGCAGGTGGTGGTGTATTGGATGTTTCAGGTGATAGCAAAACAAGTACGGTTAAGCTCGGTAATATTGATACTTCTAATAGTGCATTGAAAGTTGCGATAGATGCGGATTTAGCTGATGCAAAGGCTGATGTTTTAAGTATGGGAACTGAAGCTGGTTCTAATAAAATCCAAATTAATAAATTTAATATTACATCTGATCCGTCTCAGACAACATTTGAATTTCAGATAGCTGATGATAGTGCAAAAGAACACATTGATTTGACCACAGCTACTATTGCTCACGAACACGGATTAACTGAAGGTGCAGGTAATCTATTGTTAACTTATGACAGTTCAAGAGGTTATTTAACAGGTACTCATACGGATTTGACAAATGCAATAACTTCAACAATAGGTCAAAAAGTTTATGAAATGTCTGATAATGAATCTATTAACGGACCGTTGCAAATGGGAGGTTCTTCATTGTCTATAACCGGCAATAATAAGACCATATCTTCGGTAAATAGTGCAAATGACGGTATTCAGGTACCTGTAACAGGTTCTTTAGGTATTACTGATGGGTCAATATCAGGTTTTAAAACTGCAATAGATAACACTGCTGGTGGAACAGTTAATTTGACTAATGCTATAATGACAGACAATACAACTGACATTATTAATGATGGTGAAATTGATGTAACTGATCCGAGCAACCCTGTTAACCACGGTGTATTCTTAACAGGTACAAACTCTATTAACACTATCAAAGATAGCACATCAGATGCTTCAAAAGGTCAAACAACAATAAGCAGCGGTACTTCTACGATAGGAAGTTTAATTCAAAAATCTGTAACAGTTGAATCTCCTGCAACACTGAATATTGCAGCTGACAAACTTGTTACAACATCCGGAACGGATAACCAAGGTATTTTGAATTTATCAGCAGGTAACCTCGCTTCAAATATTAATGATACTCAAGATACTAAAACTGGTGTAACAAATATTCTCGGTGCGGTTACAAATACTAATGATAAAACAATTGCACAAAAATCTGTAACGGTTTCTGGTACGGCAAGCTTGACAACAAAAGCAGACAAGGTTGCGGCTAACGAGGGTATTGACAATGCTGGAATATTAAACCTTTCAGGTTCCTCAGGTACTGATACTCCGACAGCTTTGGCTTCTGTTGTTAAAAATGCAACAGGTACAACGAATATTACAGGTAATGTTTCAACTGATAAAAATATTACTCAAAATAATGTTAATGTTGGAACGCTTGATACTTCAACAGACCCGGCAACTGAAACTACAGGAAGCTTGATTAACAATGCAGTAGTTAATGCAACTAATATTAGAACTACTGCAAACAGTTCAATTACTTCAAATGCTTCTGATTTAGTTGCGAGTGCAGGTATTGATAACGCAGGTACATTGAACTTGACGGGAGATATTGATGATACGGCAGTACCTGCGGTTGAAACGGGTAAACTTGCTTCTAATATCAGCAATACCAACGGTACAACAAATGTTTTGGGTAATATATCTACAAATGGTAAAACTATTAATCAGGCAACTGTTAACGTTGGTAATGATACAATTACTGCAACTCTTGACAACTTAACTAATCCAAGTACGATTACGACAGGCGGTGATATAAATATTGCAAGTACAGGGACTGTTTCATCAGCTGCTAATAACTTGATTGCAAACGGTGCAAACGGAATTGCTAATAACGGTATATTAAATCTTAACGGCGGTGCTCTTGCTTCCAATATTACAGGCAGCAACGGTGTTACAAGTATTGCCGGTGATGTAACAAGTGATAAAGATATCACTCAAGATACAATTTTTGTCGGTTCAAGCGGTGCAGATACTTCAGGATATTACCCGTCGCCAATTACGGCGGATGGCTCGTTTACTAATACGGGTAACATAGATACTGATTACATTTATGTAACGACAAATGGTATATTAAACCAAAATGGAGGAACTTTAGGTACTTCGGCTAATCCAACGTATATTGATAGTGACGGTGTACTTAATATTACAGATGGAACAGTTACTGCTGAGTCAATCAGCACCTGGGATGATGGTGTAACAACTATTAGTGGTGGAACAGTAAATGTAGATTATGACATATATACTACTAGTGATGCTACTACAAATATTACAGGCGGAACTGTAGTTGCGGATACAATTGACACTGTTGCCAATGGTACAACAAATCTTAATGGTGGCAATATTACAGCAATTGACAGTATCAACAATACAGGTAACGGTACAACTAATATCAGTACTTTAGTAACAACACCTGAAGTTAATGCTGAAAGTGGTATTGTTAACTTGAATTCAGGTAGTGATACAAGTTCAAGTACTAAACTTGGCAATGCCGATATTAATATTGAGGACGGTATTGTTAATGTAAATACTACGGCTGATAAATACTCTGTCAATAACTCGGTTAACGGGGTTAACAACGGAGACGGTTCTCTTGATTTGAATGGTAAGTCAGGAACTCCAAGGACAGCCTCTACCGCAAATGAAACAATATTCACTATCGATGCGGCTGTAAATAATGCAAATATAACTCTTGCTTCCGGTCAGTTAAATTTATTAAATGAAAATAATATGACTAATTCGACTCTGAATGTTGCAAACGGGGCTACATTAAATACAATGGATGGTTCTGGTACAACATATAACAGCAATATTAACTTTGCGGATGGTTCTCAAGTTAAAACTGACGTTGATGTATTCTCACAGACATCAGATAGGTTTGCCAATGCATCTGAAGCAGGCAGCGAGGTTCTAACCGATGTAAATCTTGCAAATCTTGATAAAATTGTTAGAAATAATACAAATATCAACTTAAAAGACATTACAAATTTAAGAGGTTTGGTTGTATCTGATGAATTACAAAACAGAAAATTCCAGGCAATGACTCCTATCAGAATTATGGAGGCAACTCTTGGGGCAGATGGAATGATGAATATTCATCCGTCAAGCGGAAGAAATGATTGGAGAAGTTTCAATCCTTCAATTCTTGCAAGCCCTGTAGCTGCACAACTCGGTGGATATTTGAATCAATTGAATAGTTACGACGAAGCGTTCAGAAACATGGATATGTACATGTTGATGACTAAGAGCCAACGTCAAGCTTTAAAATTGAGAAATAAATACGCTGCTGCAACTACTACTGATTTTGTTACTTATGATCCTAACCAGACAATGTACGAAAAATCCGCCGGATGGTTCAGACCTTATGCTACGTTTGAAAAAGTAAACTTGAAAAATGGTCCTAAAGTTTCAAATGTTGCTTATGGTTCATTCTTTGGTGGTGAATCTGAATTGAAAGATTTAGGTCACGGTTGGGATGGTATGTGGGGAGCATACGTTGGTTACAATGGATCTCACCAGGCATATAATGGAATAAGTATTTACCAAAATGGTGGTACTCTTGGTGCTGTTGGTATGGCTTATAAAGGAAACTTCTTTACTGGCTTGACTATTAACGCCGGTGCTAATGCAGGTGAAGCAAGTACTTACTATGGAAATGATAATTTCGCAATGTTGATGGCAGGTATTGCTTCTAAGTCAGGATATAATTGGGAACTTGCACATGGCAAATTTATTATTCAACCAAGCTACATGATGTCATATTCATTTGTTAATACATTTGATTATACTAATGCAGCAGGTGTAAGAATGAATTCTGATCCATTGCACGCAATTCAAATTGAACCTGGTGTGAAATTTATTGGTAATTTGAAAAACGGATGGCAACCATATATTGGTGTATCGATGGTTTGGAATATTATGGACAAATCAGATGTTCATGCAAATGATATAGCGTTACCTGAATTGTCTGTAAAACCATTTGTTAAATATGGTATTGGTATTAGAAAAACCTGGGGTGAAAGATTTACAGGTTTCTTCCAGACTTACTTTACTAATGGAGGAAGAAATGGTGTAGGTTTACAAGCCGGCTTCAGGTGGACAATTGGTAAGGAAGGTAATTCTTCTTCCAGTGCTGATTCTGGTGCCAAGAAAGCTGTGCTTAAAGAAATGACACCTCAACAAAAAATGGCTGCTATGGGACAAAAGAAAGTTATCAAACAATCTTCAATAGCATCAAAATAAACAAATTATAAATATAAATAGAAATGGCGGGTTTGAAAAACCCGCCATTTGTACAATGCTTAACATACTGTTAAGCTATATCCATTTTTTCTTTGACCGAAAAAAAATTTCGTGCCAAAATCAATATTGGAAGTGATTTATGGATGAAGTTGAAAATGTAAGTACAACCCCACAGACAGAGTGGCTGCCGAAAAAAAATCCGTGGATAATTTCTATTCCATTGATGGCTTCGGTATTTATGTTTGCGTTAGATGAAACCATTTCAAACGTTGCTTTGCCTTATATGGCAGGTTCATTTTCGTGTAGTCACAGTGAAGCTACATGGGTAATTACTTTTTATTTGATCGCAAGTGGAATTATTATTCCGGCGGTCGATTTTTTCTGTAAACTTTTGGGAAGAAATAATTTCTTTTTACTAAGCATTATAGTTTTCACATTATCTTCTTTTATGTGTGGAATATCAAATTCTCTTATTATGATGGTGCTATCCAGATTTTTGCAAGGACTTGGCGGAGGGGCAATTTTACCTTTAACCCAGTCTATTATGTTAGAAAGTTTTCCTCGAGAAAAACGTCCGCAGGCAATGGCGTTGTTTGGATTGGGGATTGTATTTGCACCGATTATAGGACCGGCTGTTGGGGGCTGGATTACTGAAAATTGGTCGTGGCCTTATATTTATTATATAAACATCCCGATCGGATTTGTAACTTTAGCATTGGCTCAAAATCTGTTGGAAGAACCTCCTTATGCTAAAAAACAAAAAGGAGTCAAGATTGATTATATAGGCTTTTCATTGCTTTCTATATGGCTTATATGTTTACAAATTGTTTTAGACAAGGGAAATGATGCTGATTGGTTTGGATCAACGTGGATTTGTTGGTTAACTTTTGTATCTTGTCTTGCCGGAATATTATTTGTCATATCGCAGTTCAAGTTGAAAAATCCTTTGACGGATTTGAGAGTATTAAAGGATAGAAATTTTTTCTTTGGCACAATTATTCAAACAGTATTAGTTGCTTCAATGATGGCATCAAGTGCAATGTTACCTTCTATGTTACAAAGAATGATGGGGTATACATCATTTTTAAGCGGAATTTCTATGATTCCTCGCGGTGGAGGATGTTTGCTTGCTACAGTAATTACTGCTGCTTTTATTGGCAAATTTGGTGAAAAAAGGTTTGTTTTTGTCGGGCTAATAATACTTGGTATAGGTGGTTTGGCCTTTGGTGAAATAAATCTTCAAATATCTTTGTTAAATATTGCTATACCGAATTTTTTGTTTGGTCTGGGGATGGTTATGGCGATGGTTCCTCTAATAGATATGTCTTGTAGGACTTTAAAAAATGAACAATTAACAAACGCAAGCGGTATTCAAAATCTTATCAAAAATGTTGGAGCTGCAATAGGAACATCGCTTGTTACGACTTGTGTTTCAAGATTTTCTCAGACACATCAATATATGATGGTTGGAAAGCTTTCGGATTTAAATCCGGCATTTGTTGAAAGATTTAATTCTTATGTCGGAATGTTTATGCAGAGTATGGATCCGGCAAGTGCGTCTGAAAAAGCAGCGGGATTATTATATAATCAATTGTTACAGCAATCTGCATTGTGGGCTTATATTGATACCTTTAGGATATTCGCAATTGCTGCATTTATGATTATTCCGCTTTTATTATTTTTACATAAGAAAAAACACGTATTATAAATGTTATTTGTTGTAGGCTTCAAAGAGTTCTTTTAAAAGTTCTTGACCTTTAAGCATTGTTTTATAATCAACGTATTCACTTGCTGAATGCATGTTGCATACTGTTGCCAGACCTATAAGATATGGCGAAAATATTTCACCTTTAGCATTCGTTTTATTTGCATAAATATGAGTTTCCGCTCCGGCATGAAAAGACGAAATTTCCGGTTCTACACCAACTTTTCTTGCAACTGTTTCAAATAAAATCGGCAAATATTCGTCTTTATTTTTCTCGAACATTGGCATTTTTACATTAAAATTAATTTCAGCTTTTGCGATACCTTCATATTCTGAGTTAAAATTATCGACAATATCAGTCATAAGTTCAATGAGTTCATCTTCTTTTTCTTTATTAGAACTTCTTATTGAATATGTCGCGTGGGCATCTGTATTAATTACATTAGTAACTTTTACGTCTCCGGAAACAATTCCCCCAATATTGCACGATGTAATTACTTTTTCATCCTCGCTGTAGTAAACTCCCTGTGGAAGTGATGAAACTAAATCCGCGATAAGTTTGGCTGCATTTTCTCTTGTATTGTCACCAATATCATTCCCTGAATGACCGCCTTTTGGTGCGTTAACTTTTAGATCCACCATAACATAACTGGCTCCGGAAGTTAAACATTGACCGAGTGCATCGCTATCTAAAACAAGAACATATTTTGAGTGAATCTTATTAAAATCAGTGTTTTTTATGCCGGTCATAGAGTCTTCTTCGTCACGTGTAAAATGCACTTCCAACCCGCCGTGTTTTAAATCTGTACGTTTGTTTAATGCTGTTGCAAAATATAATGCATTTGCAACTCCTGCCTTGTCATCTGCCCCGAGAGTTCTACCTTTGGCTCTAATTAAATCACCGTCAAGATAAGGTATAACCGGAGAATCATCTCCAATTACATCAAGGTGTGATGATAATAAAATAGGATCTTTTGTTTCATCTGTAGCCGGAATATTTATATAAATGTTTTTGTAATCGTCAAGTTCATATTGTAAATTGTTCGTTTTGCAATAATTACAAATCCATTCAATGACTTTTTCTTCCCGTCTTGATGGTGAAGGAATCTCTGCTAAATTGCAAAATAAATCTATAATTTCGTTTTCTTGTCTTAATTTTCTTAATTCCATCCTATTCTCCTGTAATTCTTTATTTAGTTACTATTGATAATATATAGTTATCTGTAAAATATTTGTTTGCAACATTTATTATGTCAGCATCGGTTACGGAATTTATTAACGCTATGTAATTGTCTTTAAATTCGTACCCCCTTGTTGAAGCTTCGTACCATCCAAGAGTTGAAGCTTTATCAAGATTTGTTTCCTGTCCTAATATGTAGTTTCCTAAAAGTTTTTCTTTAGCATTTTTTAGTTCATTATCTCCTACATATTCAGTTTTTAAACGTTTAATTTCATTAAATAAGCCCTCTTTTGATTTTTCAAGAGTTGCAGGATTTGTACCTATATATAACATAAAACTGCCTCTTAAAACATTTGGCGAAAAACTGGAACCGAGTTGATAAGCCAATCCTTGTTGTTCTCTTAAATCTATAAATAATCTTGAACTCATTCCTGTTCCTAAGATAGCATCAATTACCTGCAATGTGGCGTAATCTTTCTGATTAAGAACTCCGGCAGTTTGCCAACCAAGCATTATCCATGCTGTTTCAGTTGTTGGAATATGCTGAATTGATTCTCGTTTTGAAGTTATATAAGGTATTTTTGAATTGTAATCGTTGTAGGTAAATTTTGATACAGAGTTCACTTTGAATGTCTTGTTTAATTCTTTAATTGTTTTGTCCAAATCGACATTCCCATTAATTGAAATCACCATATTTTGCGGTTTAAATATATTGTTATAATATTCAATAATATCTGCTCTTGTAATATTTTGGATATTATTTTCTAAAACTTTAGAAGAAATTGAATAAGGAGTATTTTGATAAATTAAATCTCTATATTCGTTTATAGCTCTTTGTATTGGAATATCCTTGTTTGCTTTGATACGATTTAGTGTATCCGATTTAATTTTCCCAATTTCAATTTCGTCAAAAACCGCATTGTTAACAACTTCATTTAAAAGTTCCAGGGTTTTATTATATTCGTCTTTAGTTGTTAAAACTGATATAGAAAAAGAATCCGCACTTGCTGATGGTATAATTTTTATCCCATTATCCTCAAGTACTTGCGATAGTTCAATATATGAATAATTTTTTGTACCTTTCATCATTGCAGAAGCAGTTAAATTTGCTGTACCCGGTATTTTGTCAAGAAGTTGACCGCCTTTTGCATAAATACTCATTGCAATAATATCATTGGCTGTATTTGGTGTGTATAACAAAGTTGCACCGTTTGACATCAAATATTTCTGAGTTTGAGAATTTTGACTGATTAATTGTGCAGAACCGGCTATATTTTTTTGATGTGCTACAGGGATATCTTTTGCATTGTCCGGTAATACTATTGAGACAGCACTTTTTTCAATACCTAAATACTTAATAGCAGCTTTCTTTACTTCTTCTCTTGTGACACTTTTGATATTATCAAGGTAGTTGTCATAAAATTTTATGTCATTTGTAAGTGCCGCTGTATAACCTATTTCATTAGCTATATTGGAAATGGATTCTCTTGAGTAGTATGTTTCACGCTCAATAATATTTTTCGCCAAGCTTAATTGTTCGTTTGTGATACCATTTGTTTGAATTTTTTTTATTTCTTCAAAAATCGCATTTTCTACGGTTTTACATTTTTCGGGTTCAAAATTCGCTTGAACAAAGAAGATTCCATCGTCTTTGTAGGTTGAATTTCCGGCTCCAACTGAAAAAGCAATTCTTTTTTTCTCTTTCAATGATTGATTTAATACCGAAGATCTTCCCTCCCCTAAAATTGTCGATAAAACATCTAAAGCATATGAATCTTTATCAGAAATTGGAGTTCCTCTAAACCCAATAAGTATATATCCTGATTGAGTTTCTGTGTATTCAACTTTCTTTTTTTGTTCTTTAAGCTGCATCTCTTTAGGATAAATATTTTTTGTAATTTTTTTGCAATCTTGATTGAAATATTCTTTTATTTTATTTAATGCGTGTTCTGAATCAACATCTCCAATAACAAGGGTTACCATATTTGAAGGAGCATAATGTGCATTATAAAACTCAAGTATTTTTTCTCTGGAAATTTTTTCAATAATTTCGCTTTTCCCAATTACTTTTCTTTTGTATGGATGATTTGTGTAAAGCATTGAGTTTAAGTTATCAAACAAAAGTTTTTGTGGTGAATTTAAATCTTTGCTAATTTCTTCCAAAACGACTTTTCGTTCTTTTTCCATTTCATTTCTTGGAATCATAGGGTGAAGCATCATATCTGCGTGTAATTCCATAGCAAGATCAAAATCTTTTGAAGGAATTGTTATGTAGTAATGAGTAAAATCTTTACTTGTTGCAGCGTTTGTAATGGCTCCCTTTGTTTCCAGTATTCGATCAAATTCCCCCGGTTCGTGGGAAGCGGTACCCTTGAAAAATAAATGTTCTAAAAAGTGTGCAACTCCGTTATTTGAGTCATCTTCGTCTATAGAACCGGTTTTTATCCAGGTATCAATAGTCACAATTGGATTGTTTCTAATTTCTTGAATAATAACAGTTTGTCCGTTATCAAGTTTATAAAGCCTTGCACCTGCCGCCCATACGATATTCCCGCATAATAAAATTGCTGCAATAAGTATAATTTTTTTCATTTTATCCCTACCTCTTATAAAAAATTATATTATAAAAAACGACAAAAAACAGATGCCATATTAGGCTATAAATTTTTTATTTTTAATGTAATGGTAACAATAAAGCGTTTTCTTCAATATCAAGTGAATAAGCAATTTTGCTAAGTGTCTTTAGTGTCACATTCTGGTGTCCGGTTTCAATTTTACAAACGTGTTTTTCGTGTATATTAAGAATTTCTGCTAATTGTGCTTGGGTTAAATTTTTTTTTAATCTGGCAATTTTAACGTTCAAACCGAAAGTTTTTAATATATCATCTTCTGCCATAAAATCATAATACTGTATTTATTTACTTATTAAACATCACTATCATGATGATTAATCAGTACTATAATATTGACAAATTCACCTATATAGGATATAATGAAAAAAGAAAGGAATGTAAGTATGAATAAACAAAAATGTAGTGTTAAATACACGGAGGAATCTTTTTTTCTTCGAGACTCTGTGCGAGGTAATATTGAGGTGGGTGCCAACCCCGTTAGGGGCAACCACACTACCGCTGGTACGTTCCCCTCGCCACTTGTGGGAGAGGGGTTAGGGGTGAGGGGTGTTCCCGCAAGAGGCAACCATACCACTACAAAAACATTCCCTTCCCTAGCTAGGACTCTGCCGAGCAAACAATCCGGTGAATTGTTTGCGAGAGGTAAGGTAGGGATGGGTGGTTCGATATGCCACATTAAACAACCCACCCCAACCCTCCCTAACCATGGAGGGAGAAAAGCAGCCTTCACACTAGCAGAAGGTGCTACGCACACAAACACGCCACCATTGGTAGCTAAAGCTGCATTTACTTTGGCAGAGGTATTGATCACCCTGGCAATCATCGGCGTAGTCGCTGCTCTGACTTTGCCAACACTGATTGCAAAAGTGAACGAAAAAGTTGATCAAAATCAAATTAAAGTTACTCGTGCAAAGTTATTCCAGGGTATCAAAATGCTCGATCTGCACGGCGGAGTAAACAATACTTATTCTTCTACTGCTGAATTTGTAGAAGAATTATCTAAATACATGAAGATTACAAAGATCTGTGACGGTAGTACAACTTCATTCAGTG
>JAFUUC010000099.1 GCA_017471365.1 bacterium | reverse complement strand
TTATGATAAAAAATTTATCTCAGATCCTGATAGTGTAAAGGTAGATAATAAACAAATTCACAGTTGTGTAGCGGGTATATATGACTTCAACGGAAGTAGAAAACCAAATCTCTACGGTGGCGATGAACATACAAGAAACGATCTTATCTCATTCAATGGAGCAAAACTTGAAGATTCTTATATAGAGATAGGTGGAGTTAAAATAATTAGCCAGGCAAAAGTTCCAACACCGGTAAGTTGTAGTGACTACATTGGAAAATCCGGCTACGAAGCAATTAAAAGCTGCTACTACAATAACAGCAATGACTACTGGGTAGGAGCTATGGTTGAGTGTAAGAACCAAGGTGGCAGATTACCAAATGCAAGTGAATTGGCAAAAATAGCTCAGGCAATATACAATGATGATTCAATTAGCACATCGGAAGACTACAACAATAACTCCTATTCCGACAGAACTTGGGATAAGAGCGTAACAGCAAAACTGGGTATAGAAGACTCCGCTTCGTGGTTCTACTTGTGGGGTGACCTCGAGAACGGCTCGGACCGTGCGTGGTACCGCTACTTCGGCAGTTCGTACACGGAATGGGACGACGGCGGCAGCCGCGATCTCAACGGGCTCCGCGTTGTTTGCGTAGGAGGCTAGACTTCAGTATCCGTAATTACTCCGCCGCCAAGAACGGTATCACTGTCATAGAATACGGCGGATTGACCAATTGCAATAGATTTTTGCATATCATCAAAAATAACTTTGACCTTATCAACGCCTACGGGAACAATTTCAACTCCCGTAGGTTGTTGTGTTGAACGAATTTTTGCTTGTGCTTTAATTGAAGTTTTTAATTCATCAATTGCGATCCAATTCAAATCAGAGGCAAACAAGGATTTTTTGAATGTTTTATCAGCCGGTCCGACAACAACCTCGTTAGTATCTTTGTTCAGGGATAATACATACAAAGGTTCACTTGACGAAATGCCTATCCCTTTTCTTTGCCCGATTGTATAATTCCAAATACCTTTATGCGTTCCAAGAATTTTTCCGTTTAAATCTACAATATTACCGATTTTTTCTTCAACATTTAAGAGTTCGTTGTAATCGCCTCCGTAAAAATCTTGACTATCAGGTTTATCAGCAACATCAAGCCCGTTTTCCTTGGCAATTGCTCGGATTTGATCTTTTGTATAGTTACCCAAAGGTAAAATTATATTTTTTAACTGTTCTTGTTTTAGTCTATATAGGAAATAGGATTGATCTTTGTTTGGTGCAACCCCACGTTTCAAAAGAAATCTGCCATTTTCTTCTTCAACTCTTGCATAGTGTCCTGTAGCAAATTTGTCAAATTCTACACCGTTTAACTTGGCAACTTCAGGTAAAACTCCAAACTTAATTAACGCGTTACACCATACACAGGGATTAGGAGTATGACCTTGCAGATATTCTTTTTTAAAATTTTCTAAAACAATATCTTCATATTTGCTAACACAATCAACAACGTGATAAGGAATCCCGATTTGATCAGCAATTTTTTTTGCTTCTTCGATATCTTCAATTTCGTCGGGACCGTAACAGGCATTATGTTTCCCTTCTTGAACAGCAATACCATTTTTGCCCCATATTGACATTGTTGCACCAACAACTTCATATCCTTGCTGCTTTAATATTAACGCTGCGACCGAAGAATCAACTCCGCCCGATAAACCTACAAGTACTTTCATCTTCACTATATTCCTTTACAGAATAATTATACTGACTAATTTTATTTTTACAATGTAATGTTTCGGTATGTTCTTAATAGTTTAACACTTGTATTTTGCCGAAAAAAAATGTAAAATATATATATTAGGAAAGGATTCATATGAAGAAAATTTTACTGGGAACTTCTATTTTAGTGTTTGGTGTTAGTACTTTTGCATCTTTAACTTATTCGGACAATCACATCGCACATCTTAAAACTTGCAGTCCTTACTCAGAAGTTTATGTGGCAAAAATACCTACACAGGATCCAAATACTCCCCTTCTTCACCTGCGTTCTACAGAAAAAGTTCTGGGGTGGAATAACGGAAAATGTAAGACTTCTAGTATAGTATACAGTGATGATATGCACATGGAAATTTTGACAACAGACTGTGCTTTTTCTAAAACTCAATTAAATTCTATTGTTAGCAAAATGGAACAGGTTAATGCCGGTAATTCTCAATTAGGTAAAGCTTTACAAGATGAAATTACACAATATGTTCAAGATGGTATAACTTGCAAAGTAAATAACCTTTTAGAAATTATGCAATAGATTTCATTTGTCCTTTATATTTAGAGACTTCCAAAAACTCTTTAAAAATCCTTTAAAATTATTTTTGTGCAAAATAGGAGCAGAGTTATAGAATTTTTTGTAGTTGTCTATTATATTTTGTGGCAGATCGTCCCCTCGATCTAAAACAGAGGCGATAAATTCAAGATATTCATCCTGTTCCTCTTTATAAAGCTGGTCTCTTAGTCTTATATCCTCATCGGCTTCATAGTGAATTAAAGCATGATATGCAGCAATAAGACTTTCATCTTCAACATCACGCGGATAACTCAAAACTGCTTGTCTCGTACTGATTTGCCCAATACGAACAAGCCTTAAAAGTTTTGCAACTTTTTCTCTTTCTGACATAATTATTTTACTAAAATTTCAGACGCTTCTTGTTCAACAAAGTGAACCATAGCTCTAATGTCACCATCAAAGAAATTAGATGTAAATTCTCTCATCATGTCAAGTGCCATTTCTCTTTTGTCCATCGTAGCTTTGTAAAAGAACTTCTTACCTGATTTGTAACGTACAAGAATACTCTTTGTAACAAGACGATCCATAACAGTTTTAATTGTTGTATAAGCCCTATCGCATCCGTTTTTAGCAAGTTCGTCAACAACATCCTGAATAGAAATATCCACATCCTCATTTTCAGAAGCCAAATGCCAAAACGTATTCAAAATTTCAATCTCGAGTGATCCGCAAACCATACTTTTCTCCTATTAATTACTAACTACTATAATTGTAATATAAACTAAAATTTTTACAAGTATTGTAACAAAAAAATTTACAATTTTTACTAAAAATTTGTGGTAGCATCAATTTGAGGGGCAAGGTTGTTCAAAAAATTAGGCAAGGGATTAAAATTTGTAGATTTTTGTTCCGGCATTGGTGCCGGCAGATTGGGGCTTGAGTTATTAGGTTTAACTTGTGTGGCTCATAGTGAAATTAATGAATACTCTGATTATACATATAAAGTTTTTTATAATGACAACAATAATTTAGGGGATTTAACAACCCTTGAGTACGATCAAATTCCTGATAGTGATATTTTAATTGCCGGTTTTCCATGTCAAACTTTTTCTATCGTAGGTAAACGGGCCGGTTTTGATGATGTCAGGGGGCAGATAATTTATCATTTGAAAAACATATTAGTGAATAAAAATATACCGTATTTTATATTTGAAAATGTAAAAGGTTTAGTCAATCATAATAAAGGAAAAACTTTAAATGATATTGTTGAATTATTAAATAATGCCGGATATAGTGTTGCGTATAAAGTTTTAAATAGTGTTGATTATGGGGTGCCGCAGCTAAGAGAACGAGTATATTTTGTTGGTATAAGAAAGGATTTGTATACAAAACCTTTTATTTTCCCAAGCCCTATCCAACAAGTTGATATTAAAGACTTTTTGTTACCAAGTAATAATGATATATTAGATATCAATCATCCTACGTTTCAAAAGTACTTATCAAATAATTATAATAAAGATAGAGTCAATATAAATAAGATTTTAGGGCAGGAATATACTATTGTAGATACAAGGCAATCTGATTTAAGGGTATATGTCAATAAATGTCCAACATTAAGGGCAGGCAGGCACGGAATATTATACGTGCTAAATGGGCAGTTGCATAAATTATCCGGGTTGGAGGCATTATTATTACAAGGATTTCCTAAAGAGTACGTTAAAAAGGCAATAAATATACCTGATTCTAGATTACTATCACAAACAGGTAATGCAATGACTGTTAATGTGATACGTGCTATAGGGAAATGTTTACTTGAGTATATAGAAAATAATCTAAAAAATGAACTTGGTATGAAGCATCAATATATCTAAGTAATACTGTTTTAAACAATTATTCGCTATCTTTTTTAAGTAAACAAGCTAACATTCTTGGTTTATCTATAAATTCCATAGAAGATATAAACTCAAAATTTGGTATATATTTTTTGCTTTGCATAACTTTTCTAACAAACCGTGTTGGAAACGGGCGACCAAATCAAAAACGGAATAAAAAAAGAACCAAACGGTTCTTTTGTATAAATTACCCCCAAGCGAATTCGAATCGCTGTCTACACCGTGAAAGGATTTAAGAGATTCAAATACTTGGGATTTAACCATTTTAATATGTTTTACCCATTTGATAAAATAACGTAATGTCAAGCATTTTAGTGCTATCCGAGTAGAAAATTATTAATTTCATGATTGATACATTTAACTCATTTAATAACTATTGTTACTATCAAGACAATAATAATTATACTTGTAGCTAGGTAATAAAGAATAAGAGAATATAAGTAATCAAAGAGTTTTACACATTTAATCTTTTTAAGAGATTTATTATCATCATTTTGTTATCACTGTTATCATTTTTAGTAAATTAAGTTAAAAATTTTTGTCAAAACACATGAAAAATAATCCAAAATAGTTTAATATATTAGTGGATAACCCTAGACTGATGTCCTGCTATTACAGGGTTGCCAGGGTTTTTGCTTATGTATAGTTTGAAATCTGCTAACATTATATAGAATTAACACATAGAATCGCCACAATTTATGCAGATTTAACATCCAAAGAATAACCTAAGCCAGACAAAATTCTGCCTATAGTGACAAGACTGGGGGTTTTGGTTCTACCGTGCAATATATCAACCAGTTGAACCCTGTTCATACCTATTTTACCTGCAAATTCACTTACAGTAGTACGTGCCTTAATAACCTGTTCTAAGGCTCTAAAAAATTCTTTGTAGTCACCATCTTCAATATATTCAAGAATAGTTTGTCTAAGCCACAATTGTTGGAACTCTGGGTCTTGTAGTTCTTGATTTAAGTAATCATCAAATTTTATAGTCATCGTTTATTACTCCTTTGTAAATAGTCATCTAAGTATTTGTCAGCTTGCTTGATAACTGTTTTCTGGTCTGATTTATCACTTCCTGCAAGTAACAGTATTATGACATTATCCAGTTCTTTGAAATATACACGGTATCCCTTACCAAAGTTAAATCTTAGTTCAGATAGTTGGCTGTTTTGTAATTTTTTCCAGTCACCATAGTTGCCTTCTTTCATTCTGTTAATACGTTTGTTAATACGTATCCTGTAATCAGAACTAAGGTCATGTATCCACTCTATAAAAGGACACTTACCATCTTCGGTTGTATATAATTCAATTTCCTTTTCTGCCATATTTATAGTGTAGCATATCTCCTACATTAAGTCAACCCCAGTAATAACTACACATTTGACTTAATTTTTCTTATTCTTTCAACGAGAGAACTTGTTTTCCTTATGAAATCTACATAATCTCTCAAATTTCTCATGCTGAATTTTCGTTACCAAACTCGTTACCAAATAGGGTTTTTTGTGGTCAATCAAGGCATTAAAAAAGAGGGCTGAAATGCCCTCTATTATTATAATTTACCCCCAAGCGAATTCGAATCGCTGTCTACACCGTGAAAGGGTGTTGTCCTAGGCCTCTAGACGATGGGGGCTTGACTTTCCACAAGTGTCATTCTAGAACGAAAAAAAATAAAAGTCAACCATTTATTTTGAAAGTTTTTTTATATCTTCTATTATTTTATTTATTTCAGGTGAAATATCCTGTTTACCGATAATGTTCGATTTTACTATACGGGCAAATTCTGCTTTTTTAAATTCATGCATGCCTCTGTGTTTGAAAATTTCTTCTAAAAATTTTACACGAGATACTTTTTTATCAAGGATTAAATTTTCAAGAACAGAAATACTGCCCAATGCACAATTTATTGATCGTTTTAGTAATTCTTCAGGAAGTAAATCCTCAAATTCCCCACATTCTATAATGTGAATTTTGTCAATTGAACGAAGTTTTGAGGACATTTCTTGTGCATTATTCATTCCATCTTTGTCTAAAAGTATAAATATAGGAATTTGTAGGGTTTCAGATAGTTCATAATATAATTTAACAACTTGATTTTTCCCGCCAGCCGCAATAAGGTGAACTCCCTCTCCATCAAAATCGTAATCACATAATTTCGCAAATTCCGGCAAAAGTATCTCTTCAGTGGCACCTTCAGCGAGAACAATTTTCTCAATTGGAAAATGGAACATGTGCTGTTTGCGCAGTTTTCTAATGTCATTATCAAAAGATAAAAAGTTTAACCATTGAAGATTTTTTACACAATTTTTATCTATTAAATTAATGCAGGCATTATAATTTATTTTGTTATCAATAAGATTTTGAGTATCCTGGTCAATTTCAAATATAGATTTCTCATACTCTAAAAGCTTTTTATTTATTGAATAATCAGCTTTAATATTAACGTCAAGAGCTTCGAGTGAATAATTTATAATTTTTTCGGCAAGATTTTTTAATTCTGAGTAATTTAATTTGTCCAAATCTGATTTTTTAAATTTTGGGTTTATGAGATTTGAGATTACGATATCTTTAAATACACGCAAATACTTCACTTCCGGGTTCTTAAATCTGGTTAATCGGTCTATTGAAATTATTATTTGATCTTTTGTTAGTGGTTTAATTTTTAGATTTAGCAATTATAACCTCTTTTTTAATATTTATTTACAAAAATAACAATTTTTAATTTGTTTGTTTTTTATAATATATGTGGAGTTCCCATGGTAGAAAAAGTTAGTTCTCGAATTGTGTACAATAATTATAACACAATCAGTCGTGTTATAAATAAGGTTGATGCAACACCGTCAAAACCGGTATCATTGCCTTCTTTTACTGCGGCTGAAATTATTCCGATGTACCAAACTTCGACTTCACCCATTAGAACCGAATTGACTTCAACCAAAGAAAAAAACGAATATAAAGAGATATTATCTCATCTTGATAGAAAAACTAAAAAAACAGTAGAGACTTTGCTGAAAAATGGGGTGTTGTTGAACTCAAATTCAAATGACAAGTCTACGGTTTTAGATAATTTATATAAAATTGTTACTGAAAAGCGAGCTGATGGTTTGGATGCAAAAAACATTCTAAAAGATACTATCGCAACTATTGCCTATCCGTATGTTATTACTCAGCAATTTGGTGATATTCCAAGAAAGTATATGGATAGTGTTATTCAAGCTAATAGTGAGGACGAAAATCAGAATAATAAAAGCGATGTTAATGTTGAACATTCCGGAACGTGCGTTGCGGCAAGTACCGAGTTTAAACTTGCAAAGCAAATGCCTGCTGAATTCGCAAGATTTGCACAGGAATTGAGTTCACCAAAAATGTCTGTAGAAAAGAAAATTGAATTAGACAATCTTGCAGATGATACGTTAAGTAGTGTTTGGCTTTTGAATGCATTTGAAATACCTTATGAAATGAAAGATTTTAAAGCTGCGACTTTAAAATTTGCTCCGGATAAAAATGCTATTATAAGGGCTAAAATTCAGACAACTGATAAAGATCCATACGAGCGGACTCCACTGGATGTTCTTATGCAATCTACTTTTATGCAGGTAGGTTCTCAACAATCATACAATACATTAACAGATAAACGTGCCGGCAAGTTTAATCAGAATGAGAAGGGGCTTATCGAGTTTGAAAAAACATTTACTGAGTCTGTTGTATTTGATAAGAATATTTTATCCGTTACGTATCAAACAGTGGATGAAAATGCACGGCTTGTTGGTTATGAAACTGATATGGAGACATTAAAAAAACATTTAACGCAGACACTTGATGCCGGTGAAAACATTTTAATCGGTTATACACAAGTAAATGAAAATAATATAATTATTAATGGACACGAAATTACCATGGTCGGTTACAATAAAAGTCCGGACGGAAAGCTGACTTTTATATGTAATGATACTGATGATAGTATTTCTCGTCCTATTGAGTATCCGGAAGATTATTTATTACCTAAAATTCATCATGCTGCTTTACCTAAGGAAATTGTTGAAAAAGATTTGAATATTATTCCAAGCTGGGTAGAGGGAATTGAAATGTACAAACAAATGAAAAAACAAGCTGCATAATTGTTTGTATTATAATGTAAGTGTGAATAGGGATGATGCTTTAGAGTTAATAAAATATTTGCGTGGTCTTGGCATTGACGTACGTACTTCGACGAAGGCTCGTGGGCATCAAGGTTTTTATTTACACAATAGAATTGATATTTCTAAAAATATTGCTCCCGAAAGAGAAATTCCAACGATATTGCATGAATTTGCTCATTATATACACTCAAAAATAGAACCGTTTATGGAGCGTTCCGGTGGTAGTTTGGAAATTATTTTTGATGATAATAATCCAAATTTTTATAAAAATGAAATTGAAAAAATTACAAATACTGTTGATATCAATTCTAAATGCGAAAAACTTTTAACTCATAAAGGTATAATTAAGGATAAGATTTTAGAGCAGGAAAAGATTATAAAAAGCCATTATCCGCAGTTTCAGCGATCTAAAAAATTTCCTGAGCTGGAAAAATATATTAAAAAAACTAATGCTAAGTACCTTTTAAAATACGATAGAGTAAAGATTATTAGTAATGGGAAATCTGAATTATTGTCTATTGAAAATGTAGAAGAAAATTTTTCTCAAATGCCTGAAGAATTTTTAGCATATATACGCTTGAGATCTTTTCAAAGAAAACAGGCAAAAGTGTCTTCGCGGATAAGCCGTTTAAAGAAATATTATTCCCGACCAACGGAACTTTTTGCAAGATTTGTAGAAGGGTTATATATTAAGCATGATCAAGTTAAAGAGCTTGCACCTAATTGTTATAAACGTTTTTTTGAATTGTTGGATGCCGGTTATTATAGAGAAATGTTTGGAATAAAAGAGCTTTTACAAGCAAAGAATTGTAAATAATCTTTGAAATCACCGAGAGTTATTGTATAATTTTGATATGCCTATGAATGAGCTAAAAATAGAAGAAGCACAAAGCTTAATTACCTCCGGGCTTGAGCTTATTGATCAAAAAAAATATTTAGACTCTGAAGATAGTGTAAATAAAGCTTATGCTATTTTTAAAGAAGAAAATTCCCTTGCAGGAATTTCTGTCTGCCTGAGTCTGAATGCATTTTTGGATTATTCGTTAAAGAGAAGTGATGAAATTCAGAGCCTTTCATTGGTTGCAGACGGAACATATTTGGCGGAAAAATCCGGCAGTTTGGATGCTAAACTTGTCAATGAAATTGTATTAGGAAGTATAAATTTTTCAGAAAATAATAAAGATATAGCCATGATACATTACAATAATGCATTGTGGCTTGCATCTCGAAATGATACTTATTTTTTAAAAGATTTAATAAATACAAGAATTAAACAACTGCAAAATGGTATGGATTATTCTTTGCCGACAAAAACAGATCCTTTGGTCTCTTTGGTGAAAATTAGTCGTTCAATCACTGCTTTAACCGATATAGATGAACTTTTGCATGTAATTGCTCAAGAAACTAAAAATGCAATTGGTGCTGACAGATGTACGGTATTTTTATGGGATAAGGATGATGATGAGTTATGGTCAAAAGTTGCTCTCGGCGTAGATGAGAATAAAGAAATCAGATTCCCTGCTGATAAAGGTTTGGCGGGTTATGTCGTAAAAACAGGTGAAACTTTAAATATAATTGATGCTTATTCAGATCCGCGTTTTAATCCTGAAGTTGACATAAATACAGGTTACAAAACGAAAACAATTCTTTGTATGCCGATAATGAACAATAATAAAGAAATCATAGGGGCTTTTCAGGTATTAAACAAAATCGACGGAGTTTTTACTAAAAATGATGAAGATTTATTAATCGCGATTGGTGGTAGTGCCAGTATAGCATTGGAAAATGCCCAACTTTTTGATCAGCAATTACAGCTTTATCGTGAGCAGAAATTGATGTTTGAAAGTTTTATAAATACACTTGCCACTTCAATTGATGCCAGAGATAAGATAACCGCCGGTCATTCAGCCAGAGTTAAGCTTTATTCAATTCTGTTGGCAGACGAAGTGGGAATGCCCGCTAAAGATAAAAGTCTTTTAGAAAAAGCAGCTATATTGCATGATATAGGCAAAATCGGTATAAGAGATTCTGTATTGCAAAAGGACGGTAAGCTTACAGAGGAGGAATATAAGCATATACAAGAACACGCAAGAATCACTCATAATATTTTGACAAAGATTTATACATCACAAGATTTTAGGATGATAACAGAAATAGCCTCATCTCATCATGAAAAATATGATGGTACAGGATACTATAGACATCTTAAAGGTAGTGAGATCACCTTAGGTGGTCGAATTTTAGCGGTCGCGGATGTTTTTGATGCAATTACATCAAAACGTCACTATCGCGATAAAATGCCGATAGAAAATGCTGTTAAAATTTTAAAAGAAGGTGCAGGTAGTCATTTTGACCCGAAATTAGTCGAAGCATTTCTTTCAATTTCGTTAAATAAAATTGTCAAAGTGTTTATTTCAGATTCTAACGGTAAAATAGAACATAATGATGAAAGTGTTTTACAAAATTTAAATCTTCAAGTTATCAGTGACATATCTTCTAAAGAAGCATTGTCCATAGAAGAACAGAGCATTATTGATATATTTAATTTGTACTATCTTGCAAAACCGGAGGTAAAACCAGAATGAAAAAAATAATTTTGTTATCCCTAATTATGGTGTTTAATCCGGTGTTTGCCTTTGATCTTCAAGGTATTACCCCGGTTAATCCTCTAGATGAAAGACCTTATTCATTTAAACAAGAAATTAAAGTCCCGTCATTTGAGTTAAAAAAGGCAACATTATCTGCGAATGATACAAAAAATCAATACACAATTGCTATGGATAAGTTTATGCAGAGTAATGTGAGATCATCTTACAGGGATTTTCAAGTTCTTATAGATAGCATAAATCCTAATGATTACGTATATATGAAACTTACTAAAGATATGGCTTCAATTGGATTTTTTAATCTGGCGGAACTTGCGATGTCAAAAATTCAAGATGATGATATTGCGAATTTGATGGAGGAAGATGTAAGAGCTTATTATTTCCCAAGTTATAAATTGACACATCATGATCAAATTTACCTTGCGGAAATTTATTCAAATATAATGTATAATGACCAATCCAAGGAAGCCACTAACGAACTTTCAAAACAAACTACACTTCTTATGGAATCTGATTATGCAAATTATTTAGCCGCATTTGGTAGTTTGAAAAATAATAATATTGATCAAGCTAAAAAGTATATTAATTCAGCAATTTCTAAAAATCCGAAAAATATAAATTATAAAAGATTACGTGCAGAAATTTTATCTCAGTCTCAGAATCCAAAGGAAGGACTTTTGGATTTAAAATCAAATTCTGTTCATACCGTAGTTTTCGATAAAGAATTACATTCTGCTCAAGAATATATCCTCTATAAATCTTCTAAAAATGATTATTTAAAAAAATATCATTTAGCTTATTATTACTATGATAAAGATGAATTAAATAAGTCACTACGTACTTTACAGGCTTCTGTTTCAGGAAAGAAAAGCATTAACAAAGATGTTTATTCTCTTACTGCAAAAGTTTATTATGATTTAAAGGAATATGAAAAAGCTCAGGATTATGCATTAAAATCTCTTGCTATAGATCCTGCTCATACCATGGCATTGTCAATTTTAGGTGATATTGCATATAGAAATAGTGATTATAAATTGGCACAAAATTATTACAAAAAGGCCGGTAAGGATATTCATTGTGAAGTTCGATTGGCTCAAACTTACCAAAAATTGAATAATAGTAAAAAAGCGAGAGAAATTTACGAAAATATATTAAAAAGGTCATCTAATGCTTATGAAGCTTATTATGAAATGGCTTTATTGGATAAAGATAGAGAACTTACATATTTAAAAAAATCTGTAGCTATAAATCCGAATTTTACAGATGGCTGGATCGATTTAGCAAGGTGTGAAATTACAAAAGAGAATTTTGATACGGCAATGTCCTTTTTAGATATTGTAAAGTACATTGACGAAGTTGACTTTAGATATTATTATTATTTTGGATTGGTATTAAAGAATAAAGGTTTAATTTCGGAAGCGGGGAAAAATTTTAAAAAAAGCCTTGAATTAAATCCCGATTATGGTTTGGCAAAAGAGGAACTGAATATATGAAAAAAAATTTGTTAATCGTTGAAGATCATGAACTTACTAGATTCGGTTTGAAAACAACCTTTGAAGATGTTGATTACATTGGAACGATTTATGAAGCCTCAAGTGCTGAAGATGGGATTGAAATTTTTAAAAATAATAGTATTGAACTTATAATTATGGATTTAGGATTACCTGGCATGAATGGAATTGATGCCACAAATGCAATTAGGGCTATTGATAAAGAGGCAAAAATTATCATTTTAACGTCTCATGGAGATGAAAAGGAAGTTTTAAATAGTTTAAAAGCGGGAGCAAATGCTTACTGTTCTAAAGAAATTAATTTGCAGCGATTAGTAGAAGTTGTTCAATCTGTATCTGAGGGTGCGGCTTGGTTTGATCCGAGTATTGCTCATATAGTTTTGCAGGCAACTTCAAATACAAAAGTTGTAGAAAATGATGCTACATATAAGGATTTTGATCTTACGGCTAGAGAAGCACAGATTTTAAAACTTATGACAGAAGGTCATAGTAATATGGAGATTGCACGCAAGCTTGTTATTAGTGTTAATACAACCAAAGCTCATGTTGCAAGCATTTTACAAAAATTAGAAGTGGATGACAGGTTACAAGCCGCTTTAAAAGCACTAAAGTATCAGATAGTTTAAGAGATATACGACATTTGAAGGAGATAAATATGCTAGATTATACCAAAGAGGAATTGTTATCTTTGATAGAACGTACCCCGGAAAAATTTAATGAATGGAAACTGGATAAAGAGGATATCGATTTAAGTGAAGTCGATTTTTCCGGTTTAACTTTGCGAGAGATCGATTTTACGGATGTTGATTTGAATTCAAGTTCTTTTGCGGATTGTTATTTGGCACTTGTAAATTTTAGCAGAGCAGATTTAACTTCAGCAGACTTTACAAGAGCAAATGTTGAAGAATGTGATTTTAGCGAGAGTCTTTTAACAGGTGCAGATTGTAGTTATGCTCAAATGACTTATTGCAATTTTACGGAGGCTGATATGGCAGGGTGTATTCTTTCTGAAACTGTTTTGACAAGTTCTGATCTTTCGGCTTCTGAAAACTTGGCTTCTGCCAGATATGACAATGATACGGTTTGGCCGGATGATGATTTGATGCCGTCTGAATTCGATACATTATGTAATGATGATTTATCAGCTTTAAAAGATGAAGAAGAAACTGCTCCGATGAGCGATGGAGAATACTAAGATATGATAAATGTTGCAGTTTGCGGTGCAAATGGAAAAATGGGGAAAGAGGTTTGTTTTGCTGTCGAAAATAATCCTTCAATGCAGCTTTGTGCAAAAATTGATCTTTTAGGTGATGATAACTTTAAAACAATTGCTGATGCACAAAAAAAAGCAAAAATTGATGTTCTCGTTGATTTTACACAACCTATATCTATTTATGAAAATGCTAAATATTGCTTAAATAATGGGATAAATATTGTAATTGGCACAACTGGACTTTCTGATGATCAGATTGATGAGTTGAAAGATTTATCTAAAACGAGACAAGTGGGCTGCTTGATTGCTCCGAATTTTTCTACGGGAGCGGTTCTTCTGATGATGTTTGCCAAACAGGCTGCAAAATACTTTGATAACGCTGAAATTATAGAACTTCATCATAACCAAAAAAAAGATTCCCCTTCTGGAACTGCCATTAAAACAGCACTTATGATGTCTGAAGCAAAAGAAAATTTTAAAAAAGGAAATTGTCCGGAAACTGAAACAATAAAAGGTTCACGTGGTGGAGAATCATATTCAAATATACAAATTCATTCTGTCAGACTACCCGGCTACATTGCTTCCCAAGAAGTTCTATTTGGCTCTGCCGGACAAGTATTCAAAATAAGACACGATACAACGGATAGAAAATGCTATATGGACGGTGTTTTGCTTGCTGTAAAATATGTAGCTGAGCATAGGGACTTTATATATGGGCTTGAAAACATTTTAGGCTAACTTAATATCTAAAAGTTCATTTATATCTACTTTTAAGTAATTTGCTTTTCCTATAAACCTGTAAGTTGTAATGATTATATAGGTAAATCAGGCTACGATGCAATCAAAAATTGTCGCTACAATAAAAACAATGACTATTGGGTAGGAGCAATGGTAGAATGTAAGAATCAGGGTGGTAGATTACCAAATGCAAGTGAATTGGCAAAATGGCTAAGGTAATTTACAATGACAATTCAATTAGCGAATCTGAGGATGTCAACGATACCAGCGGACTAACTTGGAACAAATCTATCATAGCAAAACTAGGCATAGAATACTCAGCTTCGTGGTTCCGTTTGTGGGGTAACCTCGAGAACGGCTCGCATTCTGCGTATTACCGTAGCTTTGGTCGTTCACGTACTTGGTGGGGCGTTGAAGGTCGCTATAATAGCAGACTTCGTGTTGTCTGTGTAGCAGATTAGCAAATAGGTATTGTTATTTCAAATCTTGTTTCTGATTTGGTTGATTTGGTCAGGCTAATAGTTGCATTTTGGCTCTCTAAATATTTTTTACAAATATGTAAGCCAAGTCCGCTTCCTGATTGTTTTGTCGTATAACCTTGCTTAAAAATTTCTTCTCGTTTATTCGGGGGAATAGGTTTGCCGTTATTTGAAATCTTTAAAATTGCAGCTCCTTCTTTAACCTCACCAATAATCGAAATTTTGCCTTTAATATCAATCGCCTCAATGCCGTTTTTGATGATATTTATTATGCAGGATATAAATCTGTTTTCATCAACATTTATGTTTGCACTGTTTTTTATAAATGTATCAAACTCTATATTTTTATCACTAATGTAGGCTTTGGACATTTCTACTGACTTTATAACAGTATTTTTAAAATCTAAAATCTGGGGATGGTTGCTATTTATTGATTTAAGATCGAGTACATTGGTGCTTATAATCTGAATTGATTTTTGTATGCAATTTAGTGCATTGTTGATTGAATCATTTTTCAATCCTTCTTTTTCAATATGCTTTTTGAGAATTTGAGAGTACATATCACAAATTGAAAGATGATTACGTATTTCGTGGCTTACTTGTCTTATTTGAGTGTTTAAATCTTGTTGAGTTTCGGTCATATTATCCTCATTGTTTAAAAAATAAAGGGTTCTACACTTTAGGCAGAACCCCTAGAACTTTTAATGTCAGAAAATCTTATACTGCTGTCATTACTTGTGATTTGCTAGCAGAGGTTTTAAAACCGTGTGTCAAAGCATATAAAACAGCATTAGTTCTGTCGTTTACTTGTAATTTTTGGAATATGTTATTTACATGTGTCTTAACTGTAGTTTCCGAAATAACAAGTTTTGCTGCAATACTCTTGTAGTTAATTCCCTGTGTTAATAAATCAAGAACTTCATTTTCCCGCATTGTAAGAGAAGACAAAAGATTTTCTTCGTTTGCAGAAGCTTCTTCTTTTTGTGCAACTGCTTGGAAGTGTTCAAAAAATCTTGTTGATAAAACAGCTGGAAGATAAATTCTACCCTCTGATACTTGTTCAATCGCATCAATTAATTTCATTGAAGCCATAGTTTTTAGTACATAACCTTTAGCACCAAGTTTCATTGCTCTGTAAATAAGATCAGAATCATCATATCCGCTCAAAATTACAACATTTGTTTCTAGCCCAAGTTTACCAATGGCTTTAAGTGCTTGTAAACCGTCTTTCTCAGGCATATTAATGTCCATAACGACGATATCCGGTTGGTATCTTTTGATGAGATTTATGCCTATATTTGCACTTGTAGTAGTTCCTACTACATTATAGCTGCTTTCAAGTGTTATTAATTCTTTAATGCCTCTAAGATGATTTGCATTGTCATCAATTAATAAAACTCTTAATTTCTTGCTAAAATCTCTCATCGTTTATTCCCCCGTATTTATAACTTACTCTTTACACTATACATACTAGTTCATTTAAATGGTGTTGAAATCCATGTACTGATTGATAAATGAATAAAACAAGGTTGAAGAACTTATCTAAACCTTATGATTTAGAAAACAGCTCAACCATGCTCTACACCATGATTTCGCCGCATGGTGTACGCAGCAAATTGATCTTCATCTATAAGAATGAAAATTTGATATTGTAAATCATATTTTAGAAGTAAATTAAATTAGCCAAGATAAATGTTATCTATTAGTCTTACACCGCCTACTTTGCAGGCAATAAAGACTCTAGTGTTATTATCAGCTTTCGTTACTTCATCCAAATTATCGCTGTTTAGAAACTCAAGATATTCAAGATCGTGATGTTCATCTAAAAATTCATATGCAGTTTCTTTTAATGCATCAACATCATTAATACCTTTTTGGTAACAGGATTTTATGTTTTTTAAAATTTTGTTCAATGCGAGTGCGTGAATTTTATCTTCATCTGATAAATATTTGTTACGAGAACTCATTGCAAGACCGGAATCTTCTCTTACAATTGGGCAAGGAATTATTTTTACCGGAATATTCAAGTCATCGACCATTTTTTTGATAATAATAAGCTGCTGAGCATCTTTTTCTCCGAAAAATGCATAATCTGGCTGTACTATATTGAACAACTTATTAACAACAGTGCAAACTCCGTCAAAGTGTCCTATTCGAGATTTTCCGCATAATTTATTTACATAAAAAAACGGTGGAATCACGTACGTAAGAAAATCGTTAGATCTCATCTGAACTTCTCCGTACATTTCGGTTGTGTTTGGTGCAAATACTATAGAAACACCATTATCTTCACAAAGTTTAGTATCTTGTTCAAGGGTTCGCGGGTACTTGTCAAAATCTTCTCCCGGACAGAATTGAATAGGGTTTACGAACACTGAAACAACGACTTTATCACATTTTTCAACCGCTTTTTCTATTAAGCTCAAATGTCCGTCATGTAATGCACCCATTGTAGGAACAAGTCCGACACTAAGTCCTTGCTTTTTCCATTCTTTAACATGTTTTCTAACTTCTTCAATTTTATGTAATAGCATTAGTACACCTCTGTTTCGTTCGGATAATTTCCGGACTTAATATCTTTTATATATTTTGTAGCACAGTCAATAATCAAACTTTTCATTTCGCAGTATTTACGTGCAAATTTAGGAGTAAAGTCATCAAATTTGCCCAATAAATCATCGCAAACCATAACAAATCCGTCACAAAATCTTCCGGCACCGCAAGAGATCGTAGGAATGTTCAAATTTTCGGTTATAAATTTTCCAACATTTTCTGGAACCATTTCGAGTACAAGTGCAAAAATCCCTGCTTTTTCAAGTTGTTTAGCTTGTTTTAACAATTCTTGTGCGGCAGTTTCATCTTTTCCTTGTATTATATGCCCGCCAATAACATTTTGTGATTGTGGAGTAAAACCTATATGCCCTATTACCGGAACACCCATTTGTACACTGCGGCTTATTAATTCTAGGATATAATCATTGCAACCTTCGAGTTTTACGGCATTAGCTCCTTTTTTAATCATATTGCCTATATTTTTTAGAGCATCTGAAATATTTATTGTATAACTCATAAACGGCATATCGGTTACAACCATTGCTCGTTTTACTCCTTTTGCAACGGCCTTTGTAAAAATTGTCATTTCTTCAACGCCGACAAAGTTTGTATTTTCATAACCTAGCACTGTCATTGCAAGACTGTCACCGATAAGAATTACATCAATTCCTGCTTGATCAAAATACTTTGCTGTTGAGTAATCATAAGCAGTAAGCATTGAAAATTTCTCTTTGTTTTCTTTTAATTTTTTCAATGTTCTTACGGTAACTTTGTTCATTTTTTCAATTCCTTCTTGAACCAGTAGTAAACTGCACGTGCAACTTTTCTGGAACTATGTCTTACAAGTCCGTCTTTGTTTGTTTCGATGAGATTTTTTGCACAGACTTTTATACCGAGCTTTTTGATTTCATTCAAGTCTGTTTTAACAGGGTAAGATCCTGATTTTTGGTACTTATCAGCAAGATTTTCCGGTAAATAATTATTTACAAGCACCGCATCTACAATTTTATGTCCGGAATGTTGTATTAACGCTCCCAAATGATCAGAAACTGCATATCCATCGGTTTCTCCTGGTTGAGACATTATGTTGCATACATAGATTTTTTTAGCTTTAGACTTTGCAATTTCGTCTGATATTTCTTTAATAAGAAGATTCGGAATGACGCTAGTGTAAAGACTTCCCGGACCTAGAATTATCAATTCGGCTTGTTTTATAGCTTCAATAACTTCGGGTAAAGCTCTACAGTTTTCCGGTTCACAGAAAAGTTTTCTAATTTTTCCTTTTGCTTCCGGAATATTTGATTCACCGTGGATTATACGTCCGTCTTCCATTTCAGCAACAAGTTTCATATCATCGAGTGTCGAAGGTAAAACTCTCCCCCTGATTGAAATTACGTTAGAGGAAGCTTTGATAGCCGAAACCATATTTCCTGTGATGGCACACATTGCGGTTAAGAAAAGATTGCCAAAACTATGTCCTTCGAGTCCTTCGCCTGTTTTGAAACGATATTTAAACAGTTCTGTAACAAGGTCTTCGTCATCAGCAAGAGCCGTAATACAGTGCCTGATATCTCCGGGAGGCAAAATTCCCAGAGATTCTCTAAGACGTCCTGAACTTCCGCCGTCGTCACCAACCGTTACAACGGCTGTGATGTTATTTGTGATATTTTTTATTCCGCTCAAAAGCATTGATAGCCCTGTTCCGCCGCCGACAGCAACAATTCTTGGACCGCGATTTAATTTACGTCTGCGGTAGAGGTTTTCAAGGAGAATTTCATCATCTTTATCATTGTCCATATCGAGAATGGAAAGGTTTGTTTTTGTCCAGCCTTTAAAGAAAAATGCTGCTCCGAACATTACCAGCCCAAATGCTAGCCATTCGGTTGAAATCCTATTTGCAACTTTACTTATAAATTGCATTGTGTAGAATATAGGTTTGATGTCAAAGAGTATTAATATACCGACGGTCATTAGAATCGTTCCAACGAGCGTCAGTGCAAACCACCTTTTAACTTGTAAGCCCGGAATCAACCATCCGACTTGTTTTGGCATTTTTATTTTCTTCATCATACTTTTCCTTTATAAAATCTCGTCCGCAAATCGAACCTATTCTACCCAGCCGGAATTTAAGGCATACTTGTAATTGTAAGGTAAAGGACTAATAATTTCCTTTGCTTGCACAATCAAATCTTTAGCATTTGAAAGCTTGTTTGAAAAATGGATTGTGTCAGCCTGAACAACTGTTTTGCCTCCGACGTTGTTTGATACTTGTGAATTTTGTAAAAGATTTTTTAATCTTTGGATAGAAATTTCTGTATTTTCAAGATCGCGTGCTGAAAAATCTATATTTCCGGCTTCATCGTAGATTTTTTCAAGATGAACCTCGTGTGCAACTTGAATATTTTCTTCTTCGGCTACCTTAGCAAGATTTTCGCCTGTTGCACCGTAGTAAACAAGCCACTGAGAGCATTTTTTTATCGCTTTTGCAATTGTTTTTGAGGTTTCAAAATCTTCACTTGCCTTGCGATACATTGCTCCGTGCGGACGTACGTGTTCGATTTCCATACTGTAAGCTTTAGCAAACGTCATTAATGCTCCAACTTGGTACATAACGAGAGCTTCGAGTTCATCTGAGTCAAGATCAACTTGTCTGTAACCAAAACCCTGAATATCGTCATAACCGATATGAGCTCCGATTACAACATTTTTTTCTTTGGCGGTAAGTAAAGCTTCCTTTATGGCAGAAGGATCGCCGGCATGAAATCCGCATGCGATGTTTACTGAACTTACATAATCTAATAATCCGGATTCCGAACTGTTTTTGTATATACCGAAACTTTGTGCTAAATCGCAGTTAAAATCTATATTTTTGATATTTTTTCTCTCTAAAACATTTTGCATTTTTGTATCCCTTTTTACTTGATTGTATAACAAAAAAACAAAATTAAAAGCCGGAATGAATTTAAATTCATTCCGGCTTTTTCCACATATTGAAAATTACTTAGCTTCTGCCATTTTTTTGATAGCGAGTACAAGTCGAGATTTTTTTCTTGCAGCGGTATTTTTGTGCAAGATGCCTTTAGATACGGCTTTGTCGCAAAGTTGGTAAACCTTGGAGATAGCGGTTTCTAAAGCGGCTTTGTCTTCGCTTTTAGCGAGTTCAAGAGCTTTTTTGGCTGCTGTTTTGATAGAAGATTTCCAAGCAACGTTGCGTTGTCTGTTAGCTTCAGCGATAAGTACTCTTTTTTTAGCAGATTTAATGTTTGCCATGATTTAATTTTCCTTTCAACTTGTGCGGTTAATGACTCCGCTGTTACTCAAATTGAGGATGTGAGTATTTGTATTAAACCCCAAAAAAAATTTTTTTGCAATAGGTGCTGCGGTTGTAATGCATAGACCCTGAAATAAATTCAGGGTGACAACAAGATTTCCCTCCCTTGATAGGGAGGGAGTAAGGGTGGGTGGTTTGATCTTTCACAAAGGTCAAATAAACTCTAAGCTTGCCGGTTTAACAACCCATCCCCAGCCCTTCCCTATCCAGGGAAGGGAGCAGTACTATCCCTCCCTAGCTAGGGAGGGATAGGGTGGGTGGT
>JAFUUC010000011.1 GCA_017471365.1 bacterium | reverse complement strand
GTGTTGCGGGGCTATTTGATATCAATGGGAGTAGAACTCCAAACAGAGTGGGAAAAGATGTTCAATATATGAATGGTGCAAAGATAAAAGATGCGGTATTAGCAAAAATCGGTAATTACAAGATAATAAAACAGGCTGATACACCACCGGCCATGAATTGTTTAACTTACAAAGGAGACTCAAAGTATCCTGAAATAAAGCAATGCGGAAACTCAAAAGATTACTGGGTAGGTGCGGTAGTGACATGTAGAGACATGGGCGGTCACTTACCAACCATGACAGAACTGGCAAACATAGCTAAAGTAGTATACCCGAGCAAAGCAGGCTCAATTAATGTATACAACACCGAGGTATCAGCAAGCTGGGATACAACAGAGGTAGCAAAACTGGGCATTGACCCTTCTTCTGTTTCGTTCTTCACCCTGTGGTCGTCAGAGGGGTACCCAGGTACGAACAATTGCTTGCGCGTCCGCAACTTCAACAGTGGCAGCACGTATGCTAGTGGTTGCGGTACTCGCGATTACTCTGGGGGCAGTTTCGTTTGTCTAGCGGATAACTAAACTTCCTTCCTTGGATAAAGAACTCATTTATACTCCCTTCCCTTGTTAGGGAAGGGACGGGGATGGGTTACTAAACCAGTAAGTTTAGAATTTTTGACCTTTGTGCTAAATTAAACCACCCACCCTTAATCCCTCCCTATCTAGGGAGGGAAAGATAGGCTGGATCTAGCTAGGGAGGAAAATTCTCTTGTGTTAGCTTATTTGCCCCTAACGGGGATAGCACCCACCCTTACTCCCTCCCTCGCAGGGAGGGAAATCTTACTGTCACCCTGAATTTATTTCAGGGTCTATTCAGTATCGTTAACGATATGCAGTAATGACACTATGACAAAAATTTTGGTTCGCGTTATAAAATTCAGCATTACCGTCAAACATATTTCTAAATTTCCCCCTTGAAAAAAAAATATGTTCTTGATACACTCATTTTCAATATGAAATTAGAAAGAAGGGATATTATGGCAGATAGAGTTTTACTTTGTATTATGGATGGTTGGGGAATTTCTAACGGTGCGGAAAAGTATGATGCAACCAAGCTTTGTCACCCGATAAACGTTCCAAAACTCGAGAAAGAAGAAAAATTTATAAAAATTAAAGCCGATGGTGAAAATGTCGGTTTGCCGGAAGGTCAAATGGGTAATTCAGAAGTTGGTCACCTTAACCTTGGTGCAGGGCGTATTGTTTATCAGGATCTTTCAAAAATTAATAACGCAATAAAAGACGGTTCGTTTTTTAAAAATGAAAGATTTCTTGCCGCGATTGATCACGTAAAAAAATACAACTCGGCACTTCATATTTACGGACTTGTTTCAACCGGAGGTGTTCACTCATCGCTAAATCATGTGTTGGCTTTGGTACAGCTTGCTGCTCAGCACGGGATTGAAAAATTTTATGTTCACGCGTTTCTTGACGGACGTGACACTCCTCCTTCCAGTGCGTGTGAGTATCTTCAAATTGTAGAAGATGAACTAAAAAAATACAATCTTCCGCCTGTTGCAACTGCAATCGGACGTTATTATATTATGGATCGAGACAATCGTTGGGAGCGTGTGGAAAAAGGTTACAATGCACTTTTATTCGGAGAGGGAAATCGTGTTAATTCTGTTATAGAGGGTGTAAAAAAATCTTATGCTGACGGTGTTACTGATGAATTTGTTCTCCCTGTAATTGCCGGTGGTGAAGAATCTCGTATTCACGATGACGATGCGATAATCTTTTTCAACTTCCGCCCTGATCGTGCAAGAGAAATTACGCGTGCAATAAATTTTGCAGATTTTGACGGATTTGAGCGTAAAAAAGTGTTGAAAAATATTCTTTACACAACAATGACGAGTTATGATGCAACATTTAATTTCCCGGTAGCTTTTCCTAAGGAAAAACTTGTAAACATTTTAGGCGATGTTTTAGAGGCAAATGGAATTAATCAATTCCGTACGGCAGAAACCGAAAAGTATGCACATGTGACTTTCTTCTTCAATGGTGGCATAGACGAGCCGCAACCTCACGAAACACGAGTTCTTGTACCGTCACCAAAAGTGGCAACATACGATATGCAGCCTGAAATGAGTGCATATGAAGTCTGCGAAAATGTTTTAAAAGCTGTAAATGATCCTAAGTATCAGTTTGTTTTGGTCAACTTTGCAAACCCTGATATGGTAGGGCATACAGGTGTAATCGAAGCGGCAACAAAAGCTTGCGAAGTTGTGGATGAATGCGTTGGAAAGATTGCTGAAGCTTGTAAACAAAATGGTGTTGTAATGCTTCTTACAGCTGACCATGGAAATTCAGAAACAATGTTCAATGAGCAAACTGGAAAACCTCATACGGCTCATACAACAAATGAAGTTCCTTTTGTTGTTATAAATGCTCCAAGCGATCTTGAATTACGTGAAACAGGGGCTTTGTGTGATGTTGCTCCGACTATTTTGCAATTGTTTGGAATTGAACAACCAAAAGAAATGACCGGAAAATCATTGATTAAGTAGGGACAGGTTTGATAGGTCGATATAAGGGAATTTATTAGTATTAAAAGGAATAAATAATGGGCAATAGTATAGATGATTTGAACATAGATTTTTCATTCAAAAAAAATAATGTTGATGAATTATTTTTTAACCTGAGTGAAGATCCGGATGGCTTTAAAAATAAAGATTGCCGTTACACTTTGAGTATGATTTATCAAATAGTTGAGGATGAATTTGCAGGAATTTTCTTGAGTCCAAATTCACCAACGCGGAATACAAATTTTTATTTAATAAATCAAAAAGGAAATTATTCATTTTTTGTCACTCCGACAAATAATTTTGAATATTATTTAAAATCAAAAGGTTCATTATTTAGGTTCAGGGCTGAACAACTCAATGACAAACGTGGTTTTATTCTTGCGTGGGATCTTGTGATGGATTATTTTGGCGGGTTTGGTAATGTTGTTGATCACGAAGCATTGTCGCCGACATTTATTTATATGAATAAACTCACGTATTTTGTAATGAAACTTATTGAAAAAATGTACTTCATCCCTACAGTCAAACGTGATAATAATATGTTTCGCATTATATACGAACCGATGATAAACAATCAAAGAATGGCAAGAATTGTTAATCAGTTCGAAGAATGTATGCCGGAAGATCTTTTTATTTCCGGCGAAAAACCTAAAAATTTTGTCTATGAATTTATCTACACATATTTGAATTATGTCTTATACAAGTTTTTGAGTATAAAAATGTATCGGTTTAAGGATGTAAAATCCGGAACTTATATGCTAAAAAATCTCGAACAAAAGTGTGTTTTAAAAGGTAAAGACATTGCTGAAGCTTTCACTAATTGGTTTGATGAACTGTATTTAGGAAAATATGATGTTATCCCGTTTTTCAAAATATACAAGCAGGATGATGAAGTTTTCCGTTTGAAAGTTCATATTAAAAACCGCAAAACCGGTGAAGATGTATTGATTGATAAACTTTATACAGATGAAAAAGTATTCGATGCAAAAGCTAACGATATTGCAAGAATTGTTGAAAAACAGTTAAATTATGCACTTCGTTATATGCCGGAGTTGGAAAATCTTTTTGAGGATGAAGATAAGTTATATTTAGATTTGAATTTGAATGAGGTTTATCAAATTATTACAAAGACTGCGTATTATTTGCAAAAAGCTCAAATCGAGGTTATTTTGCCTGATGAACTTACGCACATAATTATTCCGAGAGCTTCAATTAATGCCAAGGTTAAAGAATCTCGTGCGGATGATTTGGCAGAACTTATTAATAATGGAGAAAATGCTTCAAAACTTTCTCTTGACGATATTTTGGAGTTTTCTTATGAAATTGCAATAGGTAATGACAAAATTTCGGTTGAAGAATTTCAGAAACTTGTTGAGACTCATAACGGTTTGATAAAGTACAAAAACAAATATGTTTTAATTGATCAGGATGAAGCTAAGAAAATTTTTGAACAAATTGCGAAATCTAATTTGAAATCTATGTCACGAATGGAGCTTATTCATGCTTCGTTATCTAAACAGTTTGATCAATATGATTTTGATTATGACGAAGCTTTTGCAAGAGTTCTTGCAGACTTTACAAAACCTGTAGATATTACATTACCAAAGGGTTTAAGGGGTTCTTTACGTCCTTATCAGCAAGTAGGTTTAAAATGGCTTTGGACAAATATTTCAAAAGGTTTTGGAGTTTGTATAGCTGATGATATGGGGCTGGGTAAAACGATTCAGGTTATCAGTTTGTTATTAAAATTGAAGGAAGATGGCAGACTTAACAAACCTGTTTTGGTTATTTGTCCGACAACTCTTATGGGTAACTGGATGAAGGAACTTCAGATGTTTGCACCGGCACTTGATACGGTAATTTATCACGGTACGGAAAGAGAACTTGATACTAAACATGATGTTATATTAACGACCTATGCGATAATGCGGATTGATATTGAGGAACTCAAGAAGCATTCTTGGGGTGTACTTATTGTTGACGAGGCTCAAAATATCAAGAATCCTGACACGGCACAAACACTTGCTATCAAGATGCTAAAATCAGACGTTAAAATTGCAATGACCGGTACTCCTGTTGAAAACAGGTTAACAGAGTTGTGGAGTATTTTTGATTTTATCAATAAGGGTTATTTGGGAACATTGCGAGAATTTCAAAAGAGTTATGCCATACCGATTGAGCGTTTCAAGGAAAATTCCAGAGCGAGCAAACTTAGAATGTCAATTTCGCCGTTTGTTTTGCGTAGGTTAAAGACTGATAAACAGGTTATATCAGACTTGCCGGAAAAAATGGTTCTTAATGAATACTGTTACTTGTCGAAAGTTCAGGCTGTATTGTACGAAAAGACTTTAAATGAAATGATGACAAAGATTAGTGGCTTTACGGGGGTAAACAGACGGGGTAATATATTCAAACTTATTACGGCACTCAAACAGATCTGTAATCATCCGCATCAATTCTTAAAGTCAGGCGAGATGGGTAGGGAGCTATCAGGCAAGATGGAAAAATGTCTTGATATTGTTCAGAGTATTATTGATCGTGGCGAGAAGACTCTTATATTCACCCAGTATAAGGAAATGGGAGATATTCTTTGCAAAGTTCTTAATCAGGAATGTAATACAGATCCGTTATTTTTCCATGGCAGCTTGACGGTTCCTCAGCGTGAGGATTTAATTGAACGCTTCCAGAAGGATGATGATGCTAAGGTTATGATATTATCGTTGAAGGCTGGTGGAACCGGTTTGAACTTAACCAGTGCTACGAATGTTATTCATTATGACTTGTGGTGGAATCCTGCGGTAGAGGATCAAGCGACAGATAGAACATATAGGATTGGTCAGAATAAGAATGTAATGGTTCACAGAATGATTACTCTTGGAACATTTGAAGAAAAGATTGATGAGATGTTAAAATCGAAGAAAGAGCTTGCTGATATTGCGGTTTACGAGGGTGAAAAGATCATTACAGAACTTTCAGACGAGGAAATTTACGAAATATTTACGTTATCGGCGTAACTTTTTACAAACAGCAAAAACTTTCTTCGAGGGAGGATATCAACTTTTTTCCCTCCCTAGTCAGGGAGGGATTAAGGGTGGGTGGTTCGATCTGACTGGTAGGTCAATAGGTTTTAATTTTTGTTGTCACCCTGAATTTATTTCAGGGTCTATTCATTACATTTTCGATAGGGGGTTGCAGAAAATTAAAAAATAGTTTATAATATGAAAGTGTCGTAAAGACACGAGCAGTACATTAAAACTAAAGAAGGGTCGGAAACATGGAAATTAAAGCGTCCAAAGGCGGTCGTGTGTCCGGATCACGATCAGCCGGTTCATTTTATGAAATTCCGGATATTACTGGGGTAAACGATTTTTGTCATTCTGAACAGTTCGGTATGACAGAGGAATTCCCCTCGCCACTTGTGGGAGAGGGGTTAGGGGTGAGGGGTGTTCCCGCAAGGGGCAAACACACCTCCACAAAAACATTCCCTTCCCTT
>JAFUUC010000010.1 GCA_017471365.1 bacterium | reverse complement strand
TTGTCAACAGGTATAGGCTGTTCGCAGGACAAGGTTGACAACGCGAAAGCCGTCCAATGCGAAGGGGCGAGTAAAGATACTTAATTATTTAATAATTCAATCATTTGGCGAAATTTTTCGCCGGTATTTAATTCTTTTTTTCCGAAGGGGGCGGCGTTAACAGCTTGCCCCTTTCCTTATTTAGATCAAACCACCCACCCTTTATCCCTCCCTAGCTAGGGAGGGATAGTACTGCTCCCTTCCCTGGATAGGGAAGGGCTGGGGATGGGTTGTTAAACCGGCAAGCTTAGAGTTTATTTGACCTTTGTGAAAGATCAAACCACCCACCCTTTATCCCTCCCTAACTAGGGAGGGAAAATTTTAATCCAAGTATGGTCTAATGGTAAAATCGCTTTTAGGCAGCTCTGAATCCAGTTCTTTTATAATTTTCACTGCGGAGCGGACATTTGCAGGTAATTTTTCGTAAGGATAAAGCTTTGTATACAACTTTGCAAAACCACCTGTTATATAATGAAATAACTTAAAAATTCCCTTTTCTAACAAATTATCAGGGATTTCTTTTATCATTTTGTCAAAATCATTATTTACAGTTTCTAAAACATTTGGGTACACAACATCTTGTGCAACAACCATAACTTCACTTCCGTAACGCTCTTTCATTTTATCAGCAGCTTTATAATTCTTATATATTATTTTTATAGCGTTATCTGCTTCAGAATAAAACATATCAAAATTTTCACTATTAGTTCTACGATCAAGTATTCTTAATGCTCGTCTAAAATCAAATTTACTACCATTAAATGTGGAATAAAGATAGTGACTGCATTTGGCTCCATCACGGTAAAATGCCATACCAAAATTTTGTTGATTAGTTTTTTTATACCCTATTTTGTTATCTACTTTCATGAAAAACCTTTTTGAAAATTTAAAAACACTAAAAACTTTTTTTTGCTATTCGATAAAGTTAATAATATTTTTTATTTTTTCTTCACTATCGGATTCGACATAAATCCTTAATAAAGGCTCTGTTCCGGAAGCTCTCACAAGTACCCAACTCCTACAATCATCAAGATAAAGTTTTATACCATCTTTTTCATCCTTAGTTTTAACTTTCATGCCTGCAATTTCATCCATAGCTTTAAAGTGTTCAACAGTAGGAGCAACATCATCAAAATTTTCAAGTCTTTTATCAACTCTTGTGTTAATAAACTCACAACCCACAAAATCTTTTAATTGTTTTTGAAGTTCGATTAAAGATAATCCACTTGCCGCCATTGCTTCTAAAATAAGTAAATTAGCCAGTATTCCGTCCTTTTCCGGAATATGACCTTGTATACTTAATCCTCCGGATTCTTCACCGGCAACAATCGGATTAAATTTTCTCATAGCTTCTCCAACATGCTTGAATCCCACAGGAGTTTCTACAATATCAATTCCGAGTTTTTTTGCAACAATATTTAGCATTAAACTTCCGGCAACCGTCTTTACAAAACAACCGTTCAAACCTTTATTCCGTGTTAAGTGGATCAATAATATCGCAAGAATTTCATTTGGAGTAACATAATCACCATTTTCATTAATCACCCCAAATCTATCGGCATCACCATCATTCGCAAAAGCAACATAATTCTTGTGATTTTTTACAAAATCAATTGACTCTGACATAAACTGTGGTTTCGGTTCCGGCATTCCTCCACCAAAATTCGGATCGTGATACATGTGAATACTATCAAATTCAATACAATGCATAGAAAGTAATTTATCAAAATATCCAATGCTTGAACTGTATAATCCGTCAAATAAAATATGAGTTGAACAACAATTCCTAATTTTTTCAAAATCAATAATGCTGTTCAAATGTTTAAAATAAGAACCTGAGAAATCAATTTCAACTATTTTCCCTCTAAAATTGGAAGAAAATTCTTTTCCGAGATTTGCAACAATTTCATCAGTAATTTCTTTGGTTGCAGGTCCTGCATAATCCGGTATAAATTTTATACCTAAATATTCCGGAGGATTGTGAGATGCCGTAAGCATTACCGCACAAGCATCTAAAAGTTTTGCATTAAACGCAAGAACAGGTGTCGGAACAACTTTATCACTGTATAAAACCCTAAACCCAACTGATGCTAAAATTTCAGCACACTGCATAGAAAATTCTCGTGCCATATTTCTTGGATCATAACCAACAATTATAGTTTTATAGATTCCGTAATTATCGAAAATATATTTTCCAATAGCTCTTGAAACAATTTCAACATTTTCTGAGTTAAAATCTTTTCCCACAACAGCACGCCAGCCATCTGTTCCAAATTTTATTTGTGACATTTGTTATATTTCACTTTCTTTTACAAATTCTTTCCCATTGTTGGATTTCGTCGGTTTGTTTTTATTCTTTTTTGCAAGTTGAGAATTTATATGCACCATAGCTCTGTCGTAAGAAACAGAATTATATCCTGCAACCAAATATTTTGGATATTTTTCAGCAATATACTGGTAAGCAATTAACATTCTCTTGCTTCCTGACGAATGATCCGACAAACCCGACCAACGTCTATTCATAATCTTATTCATCATAGAAATCGCAGCGAGAGGATTATAACCGGCTTTCACCATATAATCAATTCCGCGTTTATCAGCATTAGTCTCAGCACGTCTGCTAAAAACACGCGAAGTCGCTCCGGCAGCAATGCCCGAACCTGTCGCAGTAGAAGCTGTGGCTCCTTTACTGTTAGATGCCGCTGCAACCGCAACCGTAGCACCGACAGCAACCGTAGTTGCCGCTACTGCTCTCCATATACTCTTTTTAGAATCATCATTCGTGATATGTCCCAACTCATGACCTAACACATATGCTAATTCATCATCCGTTTCAACGTACTCCAATAAACCTTTATACACCGTTACCGTACCATTGAAATTTGCAGATGCATTAACAGCCTCTTTTCTTGACACCTCAAATCTTGCAAAATTGTCTAAATTATTTGAAATCAAAAGTTTATTGCCTATATTATTGATTTTTCTTTGAGCTTGTCTTTTTGTCCAATCCTGAAATAATGGAACAATATCGATATCCAATTCTGATTCAGCAGAAGCATATTCTCTTTGGGCTTCCTCTAAAGCCTCTTGATTAACCGCGTTTTTAGAACGGGTTGCCTCATAATTCTGTTCACGAGATTTCGTCATAATAACATCATAATCAGTCAAAGCAAACGCAGGGTAAGACATCAAAGATGCTAACATTAATGATACTAAAAGTTTTCTTCCTAACATATTTACTCCATTTTTAATCTTGTTATTATCATACCATAGTATAGAGTAAAATGTAAATATTTTTAATAATAATTACAGATTATAAAATAAATGCTATAATCAAAGACGATGTTAAATTTAGAAACCATAAAGAATATTGCCTACCTTGGACCGGAAAACTCTTTTTCTGAAATGGCAACCGATGAGCTTTGCTCACAAAACAACATAAATTGTTTTAGGACACCTTTAACAACAATAAAACAAATTGTAGACTATGTTGCACAAAACTCTAATACTTTCGGGGTTATTCCAATGGAAAATACTTCTGATGGAATAATCCGTGAATCATTTGACTGTTTAATGGATTGCCCAAATCAAAATATTAAAATACTTAAAGAAATAATCATGCCTGTAGAATATTGTTTACTATCAAGAACTACGGAATTGTATAGTATTACAGGTCTAATTGCAACACCGCGTTTAATTTCAAAGTGCCAAAATTTTATAAATAACAACCTTCCTAGAAACCATAACCTGATTGAAAAAGCAACAATGCTCGAAGCTGCTTATGAACTATCTAATCACAATTTGACTTACGCATCCATCGGGAACAAAAAAATTGCACAAAAATGCATGCTAAATATTTTAAAAGAAAACATTCACGACGACCGGAACAATAAAACAAGATATATACTAATTGGGAGTAATACATCAGCACCAAATGAAAACAACAAAACAACTATAGCCTTTAGAACTAACCACACTCCCGGTGCATTATTAAAGATTTTAAATGTATTTCTCGAAAATAATATAAACCTAACTTATATTTCCTCTCAACCATCAAAATTAGATCCGAGTGAATATACTTTTATAGTCACATTCGATGGTCACATTCAAGACGAAAGCATGAAAAAAGCAATTAATGAAATACAACCTAAAACCTTATTTTTCAAGCATTTAGGATCATATTAATACACTAATTATTTTTTAGTTTTTCAACTTCTGCTTTTAATTTATCAATTTCAGTTTGTATAGGATCGGGGATTTTGTTATGCATAAGATTTCCGTCATCGTCAACTACTCCACGTTGGACAATTCTTCCCGGCACACCAACAACTGTTGAATGTTCCGGAACATCATTAATAACAACTGAACCTGCTCCAACCCTTGAATTATCACCTATTGTTATATTCCCGAGAATTTTGGCACCGGCACCAAGAATAACGTTATTACCAACAGTCGGATGACGTTTACCTGTCTCTTTGCCGGTACCACCAAGTGTAACTTGCTGGTACATAAGTACATCATCACCAACTATTGCAGTCTCTCCAATGACAATTCCCTCTCCGTGGTCAATAAAAAATCTTCTTCCGATTTTTGCAGCAGGGTGTATTTCTATACCTGTAATTATCCTTGTAAAATAAGAGATCATCCGGGGAATAAGCGGAATATGCCATTTGTAAAGTCTGTGAGCAAGCCTGTAAGCAACCATCGCATGTAAACCTGGATAACAAAGAATTACCTCGGCAAGATTTTGTGCAGCCGGATCATTATCATAAATAACTCTGATATCTTCATTAACTTTTATTATTCCACGTTTTAAAGCTTTAAACATAATTTCTCTTTTGAGACCTATTATAACAAAAAATAAATAAAATAAAGGTGCCTGATAAGACAGACACCTTTATAATACCTAGTCAATATTTAATTTTGTAAGTTTATCTCGAAGATCTAAAACCTGAGAATTGTAATAATCCAGCCAAGTTTCACCTGTATCAGGATTTTTAACTTCATTTTCACAGATAGCTCTTATTCTTTTGGAATCAATTTCTTCGAGTTTGGTGAGAATTTCTAATTTTTGTTGTTCTACTTCTCGTTTTTTAACAATTGATTCATATTCCGGATTTTCTACTATCTGATTATCTTTGAATATATATTTTTCCGGAGCCACTTCTAAAATATCATAAATTTCTTTTGTTGTTTCTATGTTTGTAACACCTTCAGAAACATCATGACATTCACCGGTACTAATTATTTCGTTATTTTTTATTCTGATATAATATGTCATATTTTTACCTCACCTTTCTGTAACCTTCCACATATAAGTTAATTATTCCGGCTGTAGTTGCCGCGAGAGTTACAGCATTTAATTTACGGTCTGCATCAACTACGACCAATACAGAATTTGTTACCTGTCCTCTGTTATTATTTACAGGACATACAACATATCCGGCATACACAGAAGGTCCGCTACTTGAATTTCCTTTAATTTCACATTTACAAACAGATCCTTGCGTCGTACCACTCCTTAACCACATATTCACCATAACTTGATATTTTTCACCGTCATTTGGTAAATATGAACTAAGATCATATGTTGTTGTTTGCTCCGAACTTGTAACAGCAAGTGTTGTACTCTGACAAAGTGTATATCTGCTGCTTACCCATCTGCCATCTATATCGGTATTTTTGGCATAAACATTGTATATGAAAGGGTATAACGCCGTGATAACACCTACACCGGACATAGTGAACTTTGCAATTGGAGTCTTAGAAGCAGATAATTCCCAATCCGTTGAGCCGGAAAGTGATTCATATACAACATTTTCACTTGTATTAAACCAAACTTGTTTAGTGGTAGTAACAGCAACAGGTTGCGTCGGTTGTTCGTAATACTGATAAGACCTGCAAAATGATAAACCGTCAGATCCTATAAACAACTGTCCCACATCCACATTACCGCTGCTTAAATCCAGAGAGATTTGTTCTGTTGTCGTATATTCAATATTTTTTAAAGTTCCATCTGCGTTACGCCCATTAGGAATTACAAATTTCGCACCTGCAATTACTCTTATGATCGATCCGGAATAACTTACCCAATTCCCATTAGCCGCAATAACTCCGGTAGGTCTTTGGGATTTATTAACAAACATAGACTTTACTTCATCGGTTGCACCCGACAAATCAGTAACACTTGCCGTATTTTCAGCAAGATAATTAAAGTTAGCATTGACTTCTTCTGCTTTGGCTTTTGTGCCAGGGGTAAAAGAATACGGTATGCTTAATGTCATAATTTGATTACCTCCATAGCGGAAGTATCCAAATGACAAAAATTGACTCTTTATAATGACGCAACTGTATTATACCATATTTTTTAAAATTTAGCAAGTGGACAAAAAAAACAAACCCGCCTAATTCTGACGGGTTTGATTATATTATTATATAAGGTTTTCTCTAATCTACTAAAGTTACTTCTTCAAGAACTGAGTCAAGTTCTCTTTCTAAATCGTCTAAATCTCTTGTTAACGGGTCTGATTTTTTGCCTAACATTTTTACAATAGGATCTACAGTATATTTTGAAATTGCATTACCAGCTTTTGCTAAATAATGACCAACTTGTTTAAAGAATCCTGCACCTTCAAGAGTTTCTAATTCTTTTACCAAACCACCTTTAGCCAAACCTACCAAAGCTGCTGCCGCCAATGCAACTACACCGAATGTTTTTAATAATTTTTTACCGAATGAAGATTTTTTTTCTTTTTTAGGCGGATGATTAATTAAAACTTCATCTTGAGCCGGCTGGCTGGCATGTTTACCGGGTCTTGCTAAAATATCCGCAGCCGGAGCAGCGGTGCCTTCAGCTTCACCTTTGAAACTAACTTTTGGGATAGAATTTACACTAATTGACATAAGAAAACCTCCTTACAAATTTTACACTACTACACCTTCAATAAAACGACTAACATTATGATTTTGACAAATAAATCTTAGTTTGTATTCTTTTGTTACAAAAATTTACATTATTTTTGGAATATTTTTTTCTCAGGTGTCATCTTTATAAACAAAGAGGGAGAAATTTTTGAAATGGAAGAAAGAAAATCACTATTATACATAGAAGACGAAGATAAGAATGAAGCACAATTTATGTCTAGAAGTTTTGTTGAAGAGGGATTGAAAAATCGAGTTTATTTAAATGCTCTTGGCTCAGAACTTGTAACAAGATATTTAAATTCTGAGGGAATAGACACTTCAGGCATTCACAACATGCATTCTATCTCTAAAATTATTGAGACCATTGATATTTCGGATATTCTTTTACCAAATATTCATATCGATGTAAGAGTGATTTTCGATGAAGATCAAATTTTTGTACCGATAAGTCATTTTGAGCTTGGTCTGGTTCCGGATGTTTACGTGGTTTTAAAATTAGACAGCGATTTTAACTCTATGGAATTACTGGGATATTTTACCCCTAAGCAAATAAACAAAAGTAATAAAAATATCAAATACTATTTTGTAGAAAAAGAAAAACTTTCATCAGAAGAAACTTTAGTTTCATTTGTGAGGAATTTTACAGGAAACACTTCTAAAGGAATTTCCCAAGATGAAATGTTGAAAGGTCGTTCTCTATCTATTTCTTTGGCAGATCATGACATTTCTGAGGCTGACAAAAAAGAACTTCTCTCCCTTTTACTTGCAAGTAGTGAACTGAGAGAAAGCGTTTTGGAATTTGACAATTTTGAGACACTTTCCTATAACGTTGCAGCACTTCCAAAGGAAAATATTCAAGCATCTGTGGCAGCAGTAGAATTGGAAGAACCTGAATTAGAATTATCAGAAGACAGTTCAGAAGAACTGTTTGAGAATGAAATCGAATCAGATTTATCAGAAGAATCTGAAGAAGAACCACAACAAGAACAAGAAGAAACCGATAATAATAACGACGACGACGAAGAAGAAGAAGAAGACAAAAATATTGAAGAAATCAGAGACATTTTGGTTTCTGATGATAACATTGAAGTAACTCAAGACACACTCCTTCCGGATCTTAACGTTGTAATTGATGACATTTCAGAAAATATAGAAATAGACAGTGAAATTTCTAAAGAGGCAGATGTTAGTGAAATTTTATCAGATGGAATAGAGACTGCTGCTGAAATTGCGACAGCCGGATTGGCATCTATGGCAGCAGGCTCCGAAGCAGGAATTGCAGCTGAAGGAATTGCGGCGGCAGCAGTTACAAATGAAGCCATTGATCTGGCATCAATGGCGGGAGATCTTGCCAATAATTTTGTTGATTTACCTCAAGAAAATGATGAAGAACATCTACAAGATTTTTCACTTGTTGAACAAAAAGCATTTGACGAAAAAGAAGAACAGGCTAAGAAACAGGATGATTTCAATACCCCAAAAGACTTGTCTGAATTTAAACAAGTTGAAAACTTTGGTGCAGATATCAATGATATTGAGCATGAAGTTGTTGATATTCACAACATGGAACAAGTTGAGCTTGAAGAAATTCCTGAAATAGATACAGACCACGGTAATTTAACGGATTTATCGGAATTTAGTCCAAAAGATGACGAAGACAATGTCTTTAATTTCGATGGAGATATGAACAACGAAACAGAAACTTCTGTCATTGAAGATGATATTTTGGAAATTACTTCTAATGAAGAAGATGATGATGAAGGAGAAGAAGAAGAAGAAAACGTATTTGTTATCAATGAGCCTGAAGATGAAGAAAATACAGAAGAAATTTTGGATGAGTCTGAATTTTTTGAAGATTCTATTTCCGATTCTGTCGAAGACATTTCTGACGAGCTTGATTTCACTAAAGAAGATGAAGATGAAGATTTAAAAGCTTTTGATGATGAAATTGATAACACAGACGGTTCTTCAGAGGAGACTGATACTGCTGAAGAATGGATCTCTGATACAAATTATGATGATCTGGAAGATGTTGAACAGCCTTCTTCACAAGATCAGGATGATATTGATTTTAGCGAATTTACATCGAATATTGACAAGAAATTAGAAGAACCAAAAATTATTGAAAACTCCGCAGTAATAAGTGATAAAAATTTTGTTGTAGGTGAAATAGTTATAGATATAAACAAGCCGGAAGAATTACACTTCGACGGTCCGGAGCATCTTGAAAATTTATACAATGAGAATAACACCCTTCCGGGAGGTGCGTTATTAGGAGGAACGAATGTTAATAAGCCGGCAGGACTTGGTATTATAGGTATACTTATTTCTCTCATTATAGTCGGTATAATAGGTTTTTCTGTTACAAAAATGATAAGACCGGCATCGGAAGAAACGCAAGAACCAATTACGGATACAGCTTTACCGGTAGAAAATACGTCAGCTAATTCAAATACTTTGAATGTAAATGAAGGTAATGTCGTAAAAATGGATAATACAAATACTTCTCCGATAGCACCTTCTGCTGTTGAACATAAAAATCAACCTCAAAGCCAAAATGTTGCTACTTCTCAACAAAGTTCAAAAAAATTGTCCCCGACACAATTTATAGAAGTTAGCAGATTGAGCTGGGAAGCACCAAATTATGTATCAGCAGATCAATCTTTTAGGCAATATTTCCAATCTGCGGGTAAGAGTTTGAAGCTTTCACTGTCAAGCGATTTGTTATTGGCAAATGAATACGTTTATTCTGATCAAGTTAGAGTAAGTGTTAATTTTGCTCAGGATGGTACATTAAAGGATGCAAAAATACTTTTATCAAGCGGTTCACAGCAAGTTGATAAAATTGTGTTACAAACTGTTAACCAAACACTTAAAGTCTTGAAAGCTCCTCATAGCGTAGGAAATGACCAAGGAACAACAGTTATACTTAAAATTTATTTTTAATTGTGTTATAATACCACAGTAAGGGAGAGGACTTTTTATTGTGGAGCTAGCACAAGATAAGATAGAACTAATTAGCAAAGTTATTAAAGAAGATCGCAAGTATTCTAGCAACGAAGATTTGTATGATGATTTTTTTAACGAAACATGCCGTCGCTCAATGTCTATTATCAATGCAATAGATAGCGAAACAACTCTTACTGCTTATCTAAGGCGTATTGCAACAACCTCTATCATCAACGTATTAAAAGATTCCGGCAGACTGAAAAGAACTAAATCCGGATATATGTCTACAAAAGAAGTTATTGTTGAAAATACTGACAATAGTTTGGATTACTCACGATTAACAGTTGATTATTCAAGCGTTAAAGTTCCGCAGACCCCTGAAGAAGTTGTTATACAAAAAGATATATTACAATTCGTTGCCGATACAATCAAAAAAATTGACAAGGAAGACCCTGATAAACAATATTTACAAATTTATACTTTGCGTTATGATAAAGGTATGACCCAGAATGAAATTTCTGCGGATTTAGGGATTTCTCAATCTGAAATTTCAAAAAGATTATACAGATTGATGGATAAAGTAAAAAGCATACTTAAATAATTCGTTATGAAATGTCCTGTATGTAAAAAAAATATTTCTGATCAAACGCTAAAATGTCCATACTGCAAAACAAGAGTGGGCTTGTTGTGCAATTCTTGCGGGACTATCAATCCGGCAGGAAGTGTTGTTTGTAAGAATTGTTCTAATGAACTTTTAAAAATTTGTAAAAATTGCGGTAGTGTTAATTTCCCTAATGCTCCAAAATGCAGAAAATGTAATTCTCCATTCAAAAAAAATAATAAAGATTTTGAAGAACAAAAATTAAAACTGGAATACATACCAAAATTTTATACAAGAACACAAGCTTTAAATATACTTTCTGAAAGTATACGCACAAAAGAAAAAAAAGTTTTTTCAATTTCCGGAGAAAAAGGAATTGGCAAAAGTTTACTTCTTAAAAAAGTTATTAAAAATCTTGAAAACGAAAAAATTCATTGGTGTATCGGCAAATGTACTGATTTAACACAAGTTACTCCAGGCGGTGTCATTCAGGACATGATGCTTAACTTGTTTAAATTACCAAATTTTTGTGATAATTCGGAACACTTTAAGAAAGATGCAATTGAATTTTTTAGTAAGAGTTTTCGTTTCTTAAATACTCTTGAAATAAATGATTTTTACAATTTCCTTTATAATTTCAATGATGGTAACTATGAAGATATCATCAATAATAAAAAACGTATTTACGGGATTTTGGAAAGGATTTTTGAAACTTTAAACAACGGTCATATTGTTTTTGTTATAGATAATTTTGATTTTATTGACGGATTTTCGGCAGAATTTTTAAACAATTTTATGCAAAAAGATACAAATTGGAAAAATTTGAGATTTATTGCAATATATAACGAACACAAGCCAATAAACAGTTTCTTCGGGTTAGATGAGAAAGATATCGATTATTTTTTAGATATAAATCTTGCTCCACTTGGTCTGCGTGAACTTGAAGAACATATACAACCTGAGGCTAAAAATTATCTGACACAAAGAGAAAAAGATGTTATTTTCGGGAAAAGTAACGGAAATCCTGCATTTGTAGAACAAGCCGTAAGTTATTCTTTTGACTGTCAAATTTCGGATAAGGCGTTTTTACTCCCAAATACATTCTCTCAGTTAATTAGTGAAAGACTTGCTACTCTGAAAAAAAATAATCCCGAAGCTTACAAACTTCTATCAGGTGCTGCCATCTTGGGTGACAGACTAAATTTGATACTTTTAAAAGAAGTTTTTGGTTACAAAAGCCAAGAGTTTAACGACATAATACTATATTTAGTTAAGTCAAACTTTATAAGACCGCATAATGAAATTTATTATGAATTTAATAATCTTTTATTATGGGAAAATGTTTTGAAAAGTATAGCCAAAGACTCCGGTTTTTCAGATATAAATGTCAAAGTAGGTAAAGCATTAAGTGCTTATAATCTCAATATAAATGCTACTATGGCAATGATTGCTCATAATTTAAAAGAAAATCGTATGGCTTTTGATATCTGGACAAAAACTACACGTCTTGCATCATACGTTGGAGATGTAAATCTTTATGTTATTGCTCAAAAACAATGTCTTGCTCTTATAAATGAATTTAATGAAAATGAAACTCTTAACATCAGATATAATATCAGCGAGCGGCTTGGAAAACTTTTAAGTGAATATGATCCTCAAGAAGCTATGGAATTTTTACCTGATGCAATAGCAAATGCAAGAGCAAATAATGATGAAACAAAAGAAATCGAATTACTCAGTTATCTTGCAAAATGCTGCAAAAAATCCGGGAATTATTTTGGAAATGTGGAATGTGTTGATAACGTTTTGAAAAAACTAAAACCTTCACAAGAAATTGAAATAGCCATGATAAAATCATCAAAGCTTTCTGCACTTTTAAATATAGGAAATTGCGGAGAAATTGTTGATCTTGTCGATAATGATATTTTGCCTAAGCTGAACAATTTTCTTTCCAGACCAAAACTGGATAATAGTATTCCTATTAGCTTAATCTATGATACATGGCTTAGAGTTAAATTAGTTTTGGCTTCAGCACTTGCCTTGCAGGGAAATGACCGTTCATTTGAAATTTTAACAGAGATTTTTGAATCTATAGAAAAGAAAAAAATTAATGATTTGCTACTTGTATGTAGAGCAAAATTAGTTTTAGCCTATGCGAATACCATTAAAGGTGACTTTGCTACTTCATATAGCGTTTTGGATGATATTGATCGACGTTATAGGGCTGATGTTATGGATTCTGAAGCTATTTCTCAGTGGAATTTAATATATATTACTAATAAATTTTTACTCAAAGATTATGACAATATTCGCGAAATACTTTTTGATTCTGTTACTTATGCAAATAACACCGGAGAGAACTTTACAAAAAATATTTTGAAAGTATTTTTGGGTAAAACTTTCAAAGATGACAACAAAGCAAAACACGCTATAAAAATTTATGATGAACAAATTGACTATTTTGCAAAAGAGAAAATGGCATTTGGAGCTTTGTTAACCTGGTATTTAATAGCAGAAGCCACAATAATTACAGAAAACCCTAAAAATGCAGTAGATATTGCTAATCAAGCTCTAGAAATTGCACAAAATCCAAGAATTAACAACTTTTTCTTCGTTGTTAAACTAAAAATTATTTTAGCACTCGCTCATATTGAGCTTTCAGATTTTGAAACAGCCAAAATGGATATAGAAACAGCGATTAAAACTGCTAAAAAATATAATATGAATGACTTGTTATCAAGGCTTTATCTTTTATATGGGTCTTGTTATCAGGATATAGGCAGCAGAGAAACTCAAATTCAACCGGAATACTTAAAGGGAGCCGTAAAAATGTATGACAAAGCCCTCGATATAGTAAACCAAAAAACAGGAAATCCTTACATAAAAAAATATGTACAGGATAAAAAACAAATATTGCAGACATTTTGTCAACATAATAATATACAATTATAGATATGTCGAAATAAATTAGGCTTTTTGTCTAAAATAATAAAAAGGAAGAAAATGAAAAAAGTATATATAGAAACCATGGGATGCCAAATGAACAAATCAGATTCAGAAAGAATGCTTGGTATGCTTTCAAATTTTGGCTACGAAGAAACAACAGAACCCAAACAGGCTGATTTACTTATGGTCAACACTTGTTCTATTCGCCAGCTAAGTGAGGATAAAGCATTTAGTCTTATCGGAACCTGGGGGAAATGGAAAAAAACTCGCAAGGATCTAAAAATAGGTTTCTGTGGATGTGTCGCTCAACAAAAAGCACAAAAAATTTTTAAACGTGCCAATTATGTGGATTTTGTCCTGGGAACTCACAAAATTTATTCTCTACCGGCAATTATCGAAAAAATCAATCAAGGTGAAAAAGTTTGCGAGTGCGAAGAAACTAACTCCACAGAAGATTCGGAAGCTGCAAAATTTGAAATCAGCCGAGTAAAAGCCGTAAATGCCTGGATACCTATCACAGAAGGCTGTAATAATTTTTGCACATATTGTATAGTACCGTATACTCGTGGAAGGGAACGCTCAAGACAACCTGAAATAATAATTAAAGAGGTTAAAGATGCCTTAAAATCAGGTTTTAAAGAAGTAACCTTACTTGGACAAAATGTCGACAGCTACGGTAAAGATTTTAAAGATAAAGATTACAAACTTGCTGACCTATTGAGAGAAGTCAATTCCATTGAGGGTCAATTCAGAATACGTTTTGTAACATCATACCCAACAGATATAACAGATGAACTTATAAAAACTGTTGTTGAACTTGATAAAGTTTGTGAATACTTTCATATACCTATGCAATCCGGTAGCAGTGTTGTTTTAAAAGCTATGAACAGGCGTTATGATAGAGAAACTTATATGAAAATAGCTCAAAAAATTCGTGATATGGTTCCTGGCGTTACAATTACAAGTGATTTTATAGCAGGATTTCCTGGTGAAACAGAAGAACAATTTGTTGAAACACTTACCGCTATGGAAGAAATCGGAATAGACTATTCTAACACCGCAGCATACTCTCCACGTGAAAAAACTGTTGCCGCAAAATGGGTTGACAAATTTATCGATGAAGACATTAAATTTGAAAGACTTGCACGCTTAAATGAACAAAATAGAAAGTGTTGTCTGGCTTCAAATAAAAAATTCTTAGGTAAGACTATGGAAGTTTTGATTGAAAATTTTGAAAATCATAAAGGCAAAAACGTAATTACCGGAAGAACAAGAAATAACAAAATAGTTCACATTCCTTATGATCAAGACTTAACAGGAGAATTTGTACAAGCAAAAATCACCGGCATAAAAACCTGGTACTTGAATGGAGAATTAATTTAAAATTAATCACCTATTTCAAACAAGCTGTATAGCCGCGAGCGAATATCATTTTCATCCAATTCTTCTGTTAATTTATTTAAATCGATCGCAGCTTGGTAGTAGTGTGCCGCATCATTTGTAAATCCCATTTCCTGACTTGCCCTACCTGCATTAAAATAAGCAAGAGTATAATTAGGATTTAGCGTAATAGCAGTTTCAAAATATTCCAGAGCTTCTTCAGCATCACTCAAACCATCCAAATACAATATTCCCAAATTATTTTGAGAGAATGCATTTTCAGGATTTATTTCGACAGCTTTATGATAAGCTACAAGAGCTTCTTCCAAATAATCTTTCTCCCATAACGCAATCCCAACTTTTGAATATGCCCTTTCTTCTTCAGGATTCAAAGTAACGGCATCACAATATGATCTGATCGCATTATCCAAATCATAATCCGCCATATAAATATCGCCTAAAGCAATGTACAAATCGTAGTTTCTCGGATCCAAAATCAATCCTGCCTGATAAGTAGAAACAGCAGCTTCAATGTTACCCTTATTCCCGGCATAAATTGCACCCAACGCCTGACAAACAATAGATGTCCACTCCGGATCAGGATTTATAGATATAGCTTTTTGATAATGTTCAATAGCATCATCATATAATTCGGCTTTTGCATAAGCATATCCTAAAGAGTTATTGAAAAAAGGATTTTCAGGATCTTTTTCAACAGCCAATTTGAATGCATTTACGGAATTTATTTTATCTTCTTTGCCCATATAAAGATGACCTAATTCGTAATAAATCTGAGCAGTATCAATGTCAAATTCCAAAAGTCTCTCATAACAATCAATTGCTTCTTCTGTATTTTCAGGATAATAAGCTTGCAAAATAGAAGCTAACTTAACAAGTACATCACGATTTAAAGGATTTGCTTCTAGAACTTTTCTGTAACAATTTACAGTCGTATCAACATCTTGATTTTTAAGAGCAATATCACCAATCTTGTTATAAAAATATTCTCCGTTTGGAGTTTTTTCTATTGCTGTTGCATAAACCTTTTGAGCAGATTCGTACATTTTAAGTTTTTCTAAGAATTTTCCGACCGTGTTATATGAAAAAATTGAAACATCATTAGACATGTTTTTATAGAACATCCTTATAGTTGCCCTATCCCATGCCAACATAACACTTCCTGTCATAAAATAGTATAAGAACCCCAGATAATCCCTAAATGATCCACTTTGAGAATTTATTTTTTGCAAAATTGATTGCGATAAAATCATTCTTGGACGTCCGGAGTTAAGTCCTTTCATCTTTATCGCCTGTTTAAACTCTTTTTCCGCTGAATGATAATCCTGTGCCAGCTGCATAAAATATCCCGTATAAAGATGAGCATTCATGTTTTGAGGAGAAAGAGAAATAGCAGTTTTACACTGTTCAATTGCAGTATTTATACTAATTTGCCCTTGTTCCCACATCAAAGTAGCCAACCTATAATAAGTTTCAGGTATAGCCGGATCATATTTCACCGCATCAACATAATACTCAATTGCCTCTTGCAAATCAGTATTTTTTTGACCTATCAAATATCTTTCATGTGCAACTCTAGCTTTTTCTAGATAATCTTGTGCTTTTTCCTTATTTTCCGGATTGTCTGTTCCTAAAACCGGTATTAAAACTTGTTCTGACATTATGAAGCTCCAATAATAGTGTAGATTTACATACTTTGTCGAACTAATATTTACTTTCTTTAATCGATTTAAATGAATATCCTACATTTGTATGAGAAAACAAAAAAATACCGACCTTAAAAAAATAAGACCGGTACAAAACTTTTAAAAATCGATTTTATCTTCTCGATTTTGCGAGTAATTTAAGGATTTCCAAATATAACCAAACAATGGTTACCATAAGGGAAAACCCACCATACCATTCAAAATAAGAAGGTACATTTCCGCTATATTGATCAATAAAATCAAAATCGACTATCAGATTAAATGCCGCAATAGCCACGACAATGAGACTAAATACTATGCCAACAATTCCATTTGAAAATATTCCTGGGATTACATAGCCAAATAATCCGAGTAGAAGTTGCAAAAGATAAATCCCGCAAACCGCAAAAGTTGAAATAATTACAACTTTTCTAAACATATCCATATTTTTAATAACTTTAGATGAATAAACGAGATACATTCCAAAAATTGCGAGAATAGTACCCAGTACAGCTTGCGGGACAATTCCGGGATAAATTGAGTTGAATATAGCAGATACACTACCCAAAAATAGACCTTCAAACATTGCATAAACAGAAGTAGTTATTGGCAGGAAATTATTTTTTGGTCCGAAACAAATTATCAGAACCATTATAAATCCACCCAAAACGCCAACTGTAGATAAAATTCCTGTTTTATCGGCAAACCCTGCCATTTGCAGATACCATGTATAAGCAAACGTTAAAGCCATAAGACAAGCGAGTATAAGTGTTTTAATAAGAGTACCTCCTGTTGTCATGGCATGTTGCATTTCAAGCCCATCGTGACATAAATTTTTAGAAAAAACTTCTTCATTTAAAACTGGATTTGGCATAATAGAAACTCCTTTATATTTTATAAACTCACCACTATTCTAGCATATAAAATAAAAATCTCAATTGTTACAATAAAAATTAAAAAAGTACTTTACAATATTTTTTTTTTGTATATAATAGTTTTGCGAGCCGGAAATATAATAATTTCGGTTTGAGTTAATCCTCAGTAGCTCAATGGCGGAGCATTCGACTGTTAATCGAAGGGTTGCTGGTTCGAGTCCAGCCTGGGGAGTTTTTTATTGGAAAGGCCGTTTTTAATGACGGCCTTAAATATTGGATTAGGCTCTATTGTTATTTTACAGGACAAGTATATTTTCCCAGACAGTACGATATAACTATATTTTCCCAGACAGTACGATATAACATATAGAATGATAATTTTATAAAAAAATCAAACAGGATAAGCATTTTGGCTTATCTTTTTTGTTGAGAATAAATATCATACCATTTTGAATTGTCTGTTTTTTGTCCGTCAATTTATAATTCCAAGACAGTAGTTATAATTGCGTTCCAATGGAAATTATTGATTTCACAAATAAAATGATATTTTTTATTTTTTTTGAAGTCGGAAATTTGAAATTTTGAAGTCGGAAGAAGTCGGAAAATTTACCACATAGATTCTGTTTAAAAAGTCAAGTACTTTTTTTAATTTTTTGGGGGGAAAAATGTATATTTATTTTCATCAAATGTTGCACCACAAGATTAGCATTTAAAGAAATGCTTAAAGTTATTACTATTAATTTTATTAGGCAACTTTTAAACTTTCTAGATATTTTGTTCGTGTTTTTTCTGCCCAATTTGGATCAAATGGCTGCTGATTTTTTAATACACCCATCGATGTCAACAATATTTTTCTCATTACCGCAATTACTGCAAGTTTTTTAGATTTTCCTCTTTCTATTAAATGCAAGTAAAAATGTGTAAAATAATTATCTCTATGAATACAACTTAGAGCTGGTAAAAACAATATTTTTCTTAAACGAGAATTACCCATTCTTGAAATGTGTGAACGAGTTCTTACACTGGAACCGGAAGAATATTCTCTTGGTGATAATCCTGCATGAGCTACCATTGCTTTTGGTGATATGCTTTCAATATCTTCAAACTTAAATTCTGCAAGCATTACCCAAGCAACTTTATCACCAACACAATCTACTGTTTTTAAAAGCTTCATTTGTGTTGATAAAAATTTATCTTCTTTTATTAAATTTTGTATTTTAAAAATTGTTTCTGATGTTTGTTTTTCAATAAAACGTATTTTTTTATTGATTAATTGTTTTACATCAGCATCTAATGAAGATTTTAATCTTGCAATTTCTTGTGTTCTTGATTCAGATAATGATTCTTTGTATCTTACCAAACTCCTAAACTTTCGTATTGATTCAGGTAGTTTTGGTGTGTGAGGTGGGTTGTGTAAAAAAGCATAAAGTGATAGCATTGAACTATCAACTTTATCATTCTTCGTTCGAAGCATTAAACTTTTTGAGAATGATTTTGTTTTGAGGGGATTTACCACACTTACGATATGAGCCGAATTTTGCAAGTATTCACAAAGCTCGAAGTGGTAAATTCCTGTTGCTTCCATACAGAAGTGAATTTCTTTTTGCTCATACTTTTGCATAAAATTTTCTGCTTGTTTAAAGAATTTTTTAATTCCTTTCTTGTCATTAAAAAATGTCGAATACCCGAAGAAGTTTTGCCCATCTATTGTGTAACTCACATCAAATTTGTCTTTTGCCACATCAATTCCTACATACAATTTTGTCATTTTCACCCGCTTTCTATTGATAGTAAAAACTTTTAATCCAAATATTTTACTCGTAAACACAGATTTTAAATCTTTGATTCTGTACAATTTTCACAGGATTAAAACATTTTGTTTTCTCTAACTGCCAAGTTTTATACTTTGTTTGTTTGTAAACTTTATCTATCAATGTGTATATTGTAAGAAAAAATTAACGGAAATTATTCTAACTGGCGTTCTTTAAAACAGTTTGAGAACCAATTTTTGTCCGTTAATTTTTCCTTGTTTTTATAGTACGAGTTTGAGAATTTAAAAATTGAAATTTTATCATTCGGTTTGAATTATTTTCTCGGAAGTCGTGAAAAAATTAGTTTTAGCAAAAGTTAGCAAACGATTTAAAAATGGTCAAAAGTACCTTAAAATATAGATAAGAAGTTAATTGAGGTACAAAATGACCGACAAAAAAGATAAATATATAGATATTAATATAGTAGCAAAATTAAAAGGTTATACGACAAACCGCCCTGTTAGACAGGAAATTAACAAAGAAAATTCAAGATACACCGCCCGAAAAGTTAAAGTTCAGGGCGGTTTTAGTTATGAGATATTATTTTCAACTCTTGAACCCGAAATACAAGAAAAGATTTTAGATGAAGAAATCAAATCAAAAAGTTTAGTTCCTATTAATATTAATAATAATATAGAACCTGTTTATGAATTTAAAACCGAAAAATTAAGAGTTGAAACATTAGCCAAAATAGATATTATTAAATCTTTTGAAAGGTTTGAATCAAGATATTCAAGCAAAAAACAAGCCGAAGAAATATTTTTGGATTTGTATAACTCCGGTGAATATTTAAAAGATATTTATAAACAAATCGGTAAAATTTCGAGATCGTCATTATATCGTTGGAGTACAATATATAAAAAATACGGAACCGTTGAATGTCTGATTCCGAATTATAAATGTTCTGCATTAGGCGAATATAACACAAGTTTAACCCCCGAAATGATAGAACAATTTGAAAAGTTTTTATTTCACCCGAACCGATTTAAAATAGCAAAAGCAATAAGTTTATCAAAATATTGTTTAGAACAGAAAGGTTTTGAAAATTTACCCGCCGATATAGCATTTAGAAGATATGCCGACCATATTAAAAAGGTAAAATACGACAAATGGATTTTATTCAGAGAGGGAGAAAAAGCATTTAACGATAAAGTAATGCCGTATATTGAAAGAGATCCAAACTTGTTAGATGTCGGAGATGTACTTGTAGCAGACGGACACGACTTAAATTTCCAAGTTATAAACCCATTTACAGGAAACCCAACAAGAGCAACACTTGTTGGGTTTTTTGATTGGAAATCAAACGCACTTGTCGGATATGAAATAA
>JAFUUC010000098.1 GCA_017471365.1 bacterium | reverse complement strand
GTGTTGCGGGGCTATTTGATATCAATGGGAGTAGAACTCCAAACAGAGTGGGAAAAGATGTTCAATATATGAATGGTGCAAAGATAAAAGATGCGGTATTAGCAAAAATCGGTAATTACAAGATAATAAAACAGGCTGATATTCCGCCGGCTATGGACTGTTCTAAATACAAAGGAAATGCAAAATATCCGGAAATAATCACATGCCCAGAATCAGGCAAAATTGATCGCTGGGTAGGTGCAGTAGTGACGTGTAGAGATATAGGTGGACACCTACCAAATATGAATGAATTAGCTGGTATAGCGGCAAAAGTTTATAAATCAAACGTAGACACATACGGTGGTGTACGAGCTGCTTGGGATCAAAATATGATAAAAGATCTTGGGATTAATAGTGCTGGTATATCCCATATTTTATTATGGTCTTCTGAAGAATATGAGGACGATTTATCACTTTATAGAGCCTTTGATAGTGATAGGACATGGGGTAATGATCACACAACACGGCATGGTTCAAATACATATTTCATCTGCCTGGCGAATTAATAATCTTAAAATATGTTAACTTCGGCAATAAAAATTCCAGACTTTGTGTTATAATAAAATTGCCGTGCTCCACGGGGTGTTGCAAACTCTCGACCCGAAGCTTAGGCGGGGTGCAGAGCCTGTTGTGAGGACGTCAATTGAACATTAAAATTTAATATAATCGTAGATCCCAACCGTTATGGTGGCGTAAAATTTCGAACCGTGTCAGGGAAGAAATTCAGCAGCACTAAGAAAACCTTTGCGGGTGCTGTAATTGTTGGAGTAGAAAGTATTAAAGGATAGTGCGATATTGGAGTTCGATAGACAGTGGCACGGTATTTTTTATGTGCATTACCCGGCTATGCCGGCGGTTTCTTAATTTAGGGAGGAAATTATGACAGAATGTTTAGAACTTTACCGTTGTGAAATTTGTGGGAACATCGTGCAAGTTATGCATAAAGGTGCTGATGCTCTTGTTTGTTGCGGCAAACCAATGGACAAACTTATTCAGCACGGAATTGAGGAAGAAAAACAAGAAAAGCACGTTCCCGTTTTTCTTAATGAAAGAGAAATTCAAGTTGGTTCAGAGCCACATCCAATGTTAGAAGAACATCATATCGAATTTATACAGGCGGTTTCAGATGACAAAAAACACGTTTACACAAAATTTTTAGATATTGCTGATGAACCAAAAATGAAACTCAACAATGATTATAAGCAGGCAATCGAATATTGTAATATTCACGGTTTGTGGGGGAGCAAATAAATATTAATTTGATGAAAAACTTTTTCACTTCATTAATCTTAATTTTATTATTACTAGTGTTTTCCGTGTTCAATATAGAACACGGAAAATCTAAAGAAGTCCTCGAAGTTTTTTCACCAACAAAAATCGGCATTGACTTTAATGATGATAGAATAATAAATTCTGACGAAATTATTTGCATTGAAGACATAGAAAGCTTTTCTCTAACACCAACCGACAAATTTGTTGAAACTTATACAAACAAATTAGGCATAACGGCTAATGATATCATTAATCTGGGATATCTTGCCCAAGAATTTGCACAAAAAGAAATCTGGAATAGACGTGTTACTGTAAAACTTACCCCAAAAACATCTTCAGAATGCCGGTACGCAGATATAAAACTTAACGGAATTGAGTATTCAAAAATATTAACTCACAGCGGCTTTGGAATAAAGAATGGCGATATTATTGAAAAAACAAAATTTGAACAAGAACTTGAAAAATCCAAAAAACTTCATCTTGTCGTCCTTAACCACAATTCTAACAAATACCACACACTGGACTGTGAATACGGCAAACTAGCACATGACAAAGTTATTTTACCTGAAAAACAATTGCCAAAAGATGCACTACCTTGCCGCTCATGTCACCACGAAGAAGAAAAACTCAACAGAAATAACATTATACCTGTTTCATATAATAAACCTTCACCGCAGCTTGTTCACTCAGACGGGAATATAACACTGTATTACACTGATTTTACTAAACACCTAAAACCCGACAGCAACTGTCAAACAAATGAATGCAAAGCTTTTATAAAACTTGTAAATGAAGCTAAAGATACAATTGATATAGCTATTTATGGATATGATGAAGTTCCAATAATAACAACAGCACTACAGAATGCACAAAAAAGAGGGGTTCGTATACGCTTTGTATACGACGTAACTCATAATCCTGCTAATACGTTTTACAAAAATAATTCTGTAATCGAAAAACTTTCTTCTGAATTTCGTTCTGACAAGAGCAACACAGCCACAAAAAGTAATATGATAATGCACAACAAATTTGTCATATTTGATGATTCAAAGGTTTTTACAGGTTCAATGAATTTTTCTAAAACTGGACTTAGTGGCTACGACGAAAATGATGTTATAATAATAAATTCTAAAGAAGTCGCAAATCTTTATAAACACGAATTTGAACAAATGCTTTCCGGTAAATTCCACAAAGACAAATTTCAACACAAACTCTCAAACAGATTTCAACTGGGGAACACCGGATTGGAAGTATACTTTTCACCGCAGGATAAAAGCTCAAAAAGGATAATTGAACTTATTAATTCTTCAAAAAAATATATTTACATGCCGACATTTTTAGTTACACACCAAGGAATATCAAATGCTTTAATAGATGCGTTTAAGCGAGGAATTGACGTAAAAATTATAATGGATGCAAACAACACTTCAACCCGCAACACAAAACATCAGCTTTTGCGAGAGAACGGAGTACCGCTAAAAACTGAAAATTACGCCGGTAAATTGCATTCCAAAACAATGATCATCGATGATAAATATATCGTAATGGGGTCAATGAATTTCTCCAACAGCGGTGAAAACAAAAATGATGAAAATATGCTTGTACTTACAAATACGTCTTTGGCAAAAGATTACAGGGAATTTTTTAACTATTTGTGGCAAATAATTCCGGACAAATATCTAAAATACAATGCAAGAGCCGAAAGTTATGACTCGATCGGCTCCTGCAACGACGGAATTGATAACAATTTTAACGGTAAAATTGACTCATACGACGAAGGCTGCAAAGTGAAATAACAATTATTTTGCAACGCAAATCATCAGGTTATAAAAATCCTCTTTCGCTGACGGAGGACACTCGTCACAATACTCATACCAAGAATCACCAAGACCTAAAGCTCCCGCAGACCAACCTTTATCTACATCTCCCCACATCCAAACATCTGATACAATTCCTAATTTAGATAACAAATTGCTATTTGCTGTCCCGTGACCATAAATATCACCACCCGCAGCAAAACTAACCGAAACACCATATACAGCACTTACAATCTTTTCAAAGTCCTCAGTACTTGGCAATTTACCACCTAGCTCATCACATTCATTATATGCACCCTGCCAGTAATCACCCGTAACCGGTGTTGGAACTTTTGCCTGGCTAATTATTTTAACTCCGCCTATCTCTATATAAGAATCTTTTAGTTTTGCTCCATTGAATGAGATAAGGTCATTTCTTGTATGTTCATCGCCACCATACAAGTTTGGTTTTCTGGAACCATTGAAATCATAAATACCGGCTACACAACTGTGGATTTGTTTATTATCTACCTTTACACTATCAGGATCTGAGATACATTTTTTATCATAAGATAGAATAATCGGTGTACCGTCTCCTAATACTATTGCAACAGGGTTCATAAAATCTTTCTCTCCGCCGGTTGGAAGATTTAGTGAACTTGCTGAATTTATTTTAAATAGTTC
>JAFUUC010000097.1 GCA_017471365.1 bacterium | reverse complement strand
TAACCCACTGCCCATACTCAGGAAAAAGTGACTACTGGGTAGGAGCATTGGTAACGTGTAAGGAAATGGGTGGACACCTACCTACCATGACAGAACTTGCGAACATAGCAAAAGCAGTATACCCAAGCCTCTCAAGCGTAGGTGCATATCAAAGTTCCCAATCCGCAAGTTGGGATACTACAGAGGTAGCAAAACTGGGCATTGACCCTTCTTCTGTTTCGCTCTTCCTCCTGTGGTCGTCAGAGGAGTACTCGAGTACGAGCGATGGCTCTCGCCACCGCCACTTCAGCAGTGGTTACACGCTCGGTAATAGCAACGACATTCGCGATTACGACTACCCGAGGTTCGTTTGCCTAGGAGATACTTAATTATTTAATAATTCAATCATTTGGCGAAATTTTTCGCCGGTATTTAATTCTTTTTTTCCGAAGGGGGCGGCGTTGCCGCCCCCTTCGGCTCCTACCTTTTCAAGAATTATTAAAATATTAATATTAAATTTTTCAACACGCTCAAAAGCTCGAATATTCTATATTTTGAAAATTTATCACCTCCAAAACTCTCTCTCTCATTAACTTTTAACACTATTATTATACCACAAAGCTAATAATAATGCAAGTTTTGCCCCAAAAAAGACATGAAACTTAACATAAGTCAGAATGACGAAAATTGTATAATCTAACACTTTCCCTCCCTAGTCAGGGAGGGTTAGGGTGGGTGGAGTATTATTTACCCTCCCTAGTCAGGGAGGGTAAGGGTGGGTGGAGTATTATTTACCCTCCCTAGTCAGGGAGGGTAAGGGTGGGTGGAGTATTATTTTCCCTCCCTAGTCAGGGAGGGTTAGGGTGGGTGGTTTGATCTTTCACAAAGGTAAAAATAACCTCCCAAACTTGCGTGTTAAACAACCCATCCCCAGCCCTTCCCTCCCCAGGGAAGGGAGTATTATTTTCCCTCCCTAGTTAGGGAGGGTTAGGGTGGGTGGTTTGATCTTTCACAAAGGTAAAAATAACCTCCCAAACTTGCGTGTTAAACAACCCATCCCCAGCCCTTCCCTCCCCAGGGAAGGGGGAAAGACTTGACAAATTGCGGGATATAGTAAATAATATAAATACGGAGTGGCAGTTTACCGGACTGCCGGATGCTCTGTGGAAGGTCTAAATGGTTTCTATCGTTTCAGATAGGAGCCATTTTTTAATACGCATAATATCAAGAAAATTAGTAATAAGCTAATATTGAATTTATCCATATCGACCCCCTTTCTAGTCGGGCTAACAACCCGAAAGTCTAAATAAAATGGCGGTTGTCGTCCACTGAGAAAAGAACATCTTCTACTCCGTAACATAAATCTTAACATAATTTCAGTACTTTGTCCAGATATCTGTGCAAATCTGCTTATACCCCTAACGGGGATAGCACCCACCCTAACCCTCTCTAACTAGGGAGGAAGTTTTCGTTGTAGCTGTTCGATTGTTAGAGTTACCCCTCACCCCTAACCCCTCTCCCACAAGTGGCGAGGGGAACGTACCCGTGGTGGTGTGTTTGCCCCTTGCGAGGAACAGACCCCACCCTTTATCTTACCTCGCAGGGGAGGGAAATATTATCACAGATCCTGAAACAGCCCTGCATACAGGCTCACACGTCCTCGCTCCGCTGCGGCGGTTCGCTTTGTAAAGTTCAGAATGACAAAAATTTTGGTTCGCTTTGTATCTCCCGTCGGGAGAGGGTTTGGGGAGAGAGGTCGGAGACTTCAACTATCAATCCGCTTTTAAAAATATAGCTTCCTTTCCAATTGACCTGAAAAATTACGAGTTATATCATTGCTATTGAAAAGCGGAGATGATTGAGTCAGAGCTTGTCAGGCTACGGTTTGACAGGGTGTACTTTTTCATCTCGTCATTGTCGGTGGTGGTTGAACACGGATTCAACCAAAAGCCATAATGTTTTATCCACAACATTATGGGTTCGGTTAGTTGAGGTATTTGATTAACTGAATTAGTAAATTCACCGTATACTTCTTCTGTTTCGAACTTCAACCTGTGGTCGTCAGAGGAGAACTCGAGTACGAGCAATAACTCTCGCAACCGCAACTTCAACAGTGGTAACACGAACGGTAATAACAACAACAATCGCAATAACAACAACCCGAGGTTCGTTTGCCTAGGTGATGAATTAAACAAAAACAATCATCCTCCGTTTTTCATTTTAAGGAGTATTATGGCACAATATTATCACTTACCTATATACAAGGCATCGTATGATTTACTTATAGCGTTAATGTTTTCAATCAAAGATTTTCCAAGAGAATTTAAATACACAGTGGGAGAACGTATTCAAAATGCTATAATAGAATTGGTTATATCTATTTACCGGGCTAACAGTTCGAGAGAAAAATCCGATTATATAAAATCTATTCTCGAAAGTATTCAATACATAAATCTTCTTTTGCGTATAACAAAAGATCTTAAACTTATTACCGAAATGAGGTATGCCTCTTTTGTAGAACAAACGGCTTCTATCGCAAAGCAATCACAAGGTTGGCTGGCTACTGTAATTTAGCCTGGATTATCCTCTAGACTTTTTCTTTGTTCATGTTAAAGTAGTGAGGTAGACTATTCGTCTGCGATACCACACTTGGAGAGAAAAAAATGAATTGGATTACAAAAATACTGGGCGATCCTAACGAAAAAAAAGTTAAGGCAATGATGGGCATTGTTGAACATATAAATGCTTTAGAGCCGGAGTTTTCTGCTATGTCTGACGAACAACTTAAAGCGAAAACTCAAGAGTTTAAAGATATTCTTGCTTCACGCCCGACTTCTAATAATTTTAAAGAAGACTTAAAGCTTGAAAAAGCTGCACTGGATAAAATTCTTCCTGAAGCTTTTGCAACAGTCCGCGAAGCAGGGAAACGTGTGTTAAACATGCGTCATTTTGATGTTCAGTTAATTGGCGGATATTTTTTGCACAACGGTCACATAGCAGAAATGCGTACCGGTGAAGGTAAAACTCTTGTTGCAACACTTCCTGCATACTTAAACGCTTTGACAGGACGCGGTGTTCACGTTATCACCGTAAACGACTATCTCGCAAAACGCGACAGCGAATGGATGGGTAAAATATATAAGTTCTTAGGTCTAACTGTCGGTGTAATACTTTCAAACGGCGAAAGTGCCAGAAATTTTGATCTTAAGCGTGAAGCTTACCGTTGTGATATTACATATGGTACAAATAACGAATTTGGGTTTGATTACTTGCGTGATAATATGGCGGGCAGTGAACAAATGCTTGTTCAAAGACCTTTCCATTACGCAATTATCGACGAAGTCGACAGTATTTTGATTGACGAAGCTCGAACACCTTTAATAATAAGTGGTCGTCTTGCTCAATCCGAAGCAACTTATCGTACGATGGCTCAAATCGCTCCACAGCTTGAAAAAGAAAAAGATTATACCGTCGATGAAAAAAATAAAAACGTAATCCTCACAGAAGAAGGAATTGACAAAGCTCAAGAACTCATCGGAGTTCAAGATCTGTTCGATATAAATACTGATTATGCTCATCATCTTCTACAGGCTTTAAAAGCAAAAGAATTGTTTATTCGCGATACGGATTATGTCGTGAAAAACGGTGAAATTATGATTGTAGATGAATTTACCGGTCGTATTATGGAGGGTAGACGTTGGTCTGACGGGCTTCATCAGGCAATCGAAGCTAAAGAAAATGTCGAAATTCAGGATGAAACTCAGACTTTGGCAAGTATAACTTTCCAGAATTTGTTTAGACTTTACCCTAGACTTTCCGGTATGACAGGTACCGCAATGACCGAAGAAGCTGAATTTGGAAAGATTTATAACCTAGAAGTTACTTCGATTCCTACCAATAAGCAGGATATTAGAATTGATTATCCGGATGTAATTTACAAGACCGAAAAACAGAAATTTCTTTCTGTAATCGATGATATTATTGCACAAAATAAGGTTGGTCGTCCTGTTTTGGTCGGTACAATTAGTATCGAAAAATCAGAATATTTGTCGCAGCTTTTGCGTCAACGCGGGATTAGACACAATGTTTTGAATGCAAAACATCATGAAAAAGAAGCTTATATTATCGCTCAAGCAGGTCGTTTTGGGGCTGTTACCATTGCAACAAATATGGCAGGCCGCGGAACAGACATTTTGCTTGGTGGTAACGCCGAATATCTTGCTAAGGCTGAACTTGATGAACGCGGTGTGGATGAATCTCATCCGGATTACCAGAATTTTAAAGAAGCCGCTTTGGCAAGTGCAAGACTTATTACCGAAAAAGAACACGAACTTGTTGTTCAAGCCGGTGGTCTGCACGTTATCGGCACAGAACGTCACGAATCAAGACGTATAGATAACCAGTTACGCGGTCGTGCTGCACGTCAAGGTGACCCTGGGTCTACAAGGTTCTTCCTTTCGTTGGAAGATAATTTGATGAGAATTTTTGGCGGTGAAAAAATTACTCAGCTTATGACGATGATGAATGTTCCGGAAGATATGGCAATCGATTCACCACTTATTACAAAACAAATTAAGTCCGCACAGAAAAAAGTTGAAACTTTCCACTTCGATATGAGAAAACAAGTGCTTGAATATGACGATGTTATGAATATTCAACGTGAAAAATTCTACCGTCAACGCCGCAAAGTTCTCTCCGGTAAAGGACTTTATAACGATATTCTGTTTATGATGGAAAAAGAAGTTGATAGGCTTTTGAAAAGCTTTATCTCCCCTGAACAAAAAGTCGAAGAATATGTTTATGAAGACTTGCAAACTATGATAAAAGAACTTCACTCAATTGTTCCGCAGTTGAAAGATTTTGAAGTTAAAGATATTCAAAATATGCGTTTTGAACCTATGTACAATAAAATTAAAGATTTTGTGATTCAAGCTTACAAAGAACATGAAATTGGAATTGTTAATTTCTATAATAAAGTTTTAAGTGATTACAGTACCGGTTTTACACCTCAAGAGCCTTTCACTGATCATAATGTAGTAAGACAATTTGAAAAAGATATTTTGTTAAAAGTTGTCGACAGCAAGTGGATAGATCATTTGCACAATATTGATATGGTAAGAGATGGTATCGGCTTGAGGGCTTACGGTCAAAAAGACCCTCTGATCGAGTACAAAAAAGAAGCTTATGACTTGTTCAATGGTTTAATGGAAGAAATTCAAAGTGAAACCGTGAAACACCTGTTTAGAACGAGATTTGGTGTTCAGGTAATTAATTCCGACGAAAATTCCGGCGACTCTCAAGAATAATAAATCCTTTCTCGAAGGGAGGAAGTCTTTTCTGTCATGCCGAACTCGTTTCGGCATCTATCAATTTGATTAGATTCTGAAACAGCTCTGCATACAGGTTCACTCAAAATTTTTGAAGATTCTGAAACTAGTTCAGAATGACAAAAATTTTGGTTCGCTTCGTATCGCCCACTCAAGTGATGTTGTGGGCGAGGAAATTTTACGTGTTGGGGTAGTAACCCCAACCTACTTCTTTCATACTCACAAATAAAAAAATTGTCCTTTACATTTTATCGTAAAGGACAATTTTTGTTACTATTTAATTACTTTTATTATTTCAGCAGTAATATCTTTACCGCCGTAAAGCACAACATTTTTGCTTAATACAACATCGTAACCGTCAGCCTTTGCTTTTGTGGTAATTTGATCTGATATAGATTGGTCAAGTGCTTGAAGTTTTTGTGCATAATCCTTGTCCATTTTTTCTTTTTTGGCAATAAGTTCTTTATTGTACTTTTCTTCCGCAGCTTTTTTCTTGTTAGCGTCAGAAATTCCGGCAACGTCTTTTCTTGCTTTTTCTATAAACTTTACTATTTCTTGAGTTTTAAGTTGTTGATCTTTTTTGAGGTCTTGAACCTGTTTAGAAGCATTAACAACAGCCGGAACATCTACAACAGCTATTCCTTCTGCATTTACAGTCAAACCCATACCTGAAATAATTGTGACTACAGCAATCAATGATAATAATTTTTTGCTCATAATTTTTCTCCTTTTAACACTTACTTATATTAACATAAATATTTTTGTTTTTAACTCCTCAATCATTTGATTTATTTTTTTTGTAACAACTTTACACACTTTGTTAAATTTTATATAATATGTATGTGGCAAATAATATTTTTACAGTTTTTTGTAAAAATGTTGTAATAAAGGCTTTTTATAAAATTCCTCTTGTAGGACAATATACTAAAGGATATACAACTAGATATATATTAACTAATAGAAGGTGAATAAAGTAAAATGGAAAAGATTAAAAAAAGTAATCGAATGTTGGGTACGGTTTTAGCATTGAGTGCTTGCTGTGTCGGATTTGGTTTATTCTCACCTGCATTAGCTGCGGGTGAAGGTGTTGGCGGACTTGTTCCGTCAGGTTTCGGTTATACTTATGGACACGTTCCTGTTATCAACGAAGCAGGCGGTGCAAGTATACACGATGCGGATATGATGCGTTACGATCGTAATAGCCGTCTTGAAAGAGGTGCTTACGAAAAGTATGCTGAAGATCGCTATGGAAATGGCGAAACACCTGTTACGGATTCTACAGGTGGCTATGATGCCTATATGAAAGCTGCTATTGATGAATTTGGAACACAAGGAGTTTATGTTAACTCGATAGAAGTTTCACCATCAGAAATTTTGACACAAGAGGAAATTAACAGTGTTATAGGTCAATATGTTGGCAGAAACGTTTATATGTCAGATATTCAGGCGGCTATTAACGGTTTGAATAATTTGTATGCCGGCAAGGGTTACGTTACAGCAAGAGCATATTTGCCGGAACAAACTGTTTCTAACGGTAATATTAAAATAGAACTTATCGAAAGTAGAATAGGTACAATTACTGTTGAACATAACAAATACACAACTGACGGTTATATCCTCAGGCGTTTACCTGAAAAATCAGGTCAACTGTTTGATATTGTAAGTTTAGAAAAAGATGTATTGGATTTTAACAGATATCACGATGGAGTAAACCTTTCAGCGAATTTGAAAGCTGGAACTGTTCCGGGAACAACTGATATTGAACTTTCCGCTGCCGAAACCTTCCCGTTCCACTTGATCGGTATGATGGATAATGCCGGAAGAAGAAGTACAGGTTCATTAAGAGGTGGTCCTGCATTAATCGCAGACAGCTTGTTCCACCACAGAGACCAGATGGCAATGGGTTCATATTTTGCCGGTGGTTCTATCAGTCCGTTCTTTGATTATAGTGTTCCTGTTAATAAAAAAGACGGTAGAGTTGGTTTTTCATTCTCCTCAACTTTTGCGAGGGTTAAATATGGACCGGCTTATTTAACTAATCTGGGTTTAAAATCTAATTCATATATTTACAGTTTATACTACGATCAACCAATTGTTAGGAAAAGAGGGTTTGAATTTAAGACTTATGGTGCTTTAAATTACAAACGTTCAAGAACTTGGTCTAGAATTGACAGTCTGCTTGATCAATTTGGTTTCCCTTCATTCCACGATACAGACCAAGTTACAAGTGTTGATGCTGGTTTTAACTTGAGAAAAGATACAAAATACGGTATTTGGTATGCTAACCAGATGGCTTCAATGGCATTTCCTATATTTGACAGCGATTCAAGTTATTTCAAATATAGTGGTGGTTTCTTAAGATTACACGATTTTTCACACGGTGTAATCGGTCAGTTACGTGGTAGCTATCAAATTATTCCAAACAGCAAATATATTCCTTACTTAGATCAATTCCAAACTGGTGGTTTGGCAACTGTGAGAGGATATTCTGAAGGTATATTGATGGGTAAAAACGGTTACTTCTTCAGCGGAGAATTGATGTTCCCACTTTTACCTAGAACCATTACTAATAGTGAAGGCAGAGTTCGCAATTTTGTCGGCAATTACGTAAAAGGTGCTGTGTTTGCGGATACAGCCGGAGTATTCCCTTGGGTGGGGCAGGATTATTATCACGGAAGTTACTTCTTGACTTCGGTTGGTATGGGCTTGAGAGTTCAATTGCCTGGTGACTTGAGTGCAAGATTATATTGGGGCTTCCCATTGATTAATAACGCTTATGAGCAACATAAAAAGTATGGAAGATTCCATTTTGAATTAACGTTAGAGCCGGATATCGGTGGATTATTGGCTAAAAGATCAACCAAGGCTGAACCTATCGTTCCGCAGCCTGAAAAAGAACCGGAACCTCAGTTGCCGGCTCCTAACAACTACGATGATGTTAGACACTATGACTATATGTTAGACGGTTCTGCAACTTCGTTATAATAAGTGTTTTTTCATAATTCCTTCATGGAAAGCTACTTTTGATATAGAAAGTAGCTTTTTCTTTGTAAATATTTATCATAACTGTGAAAAAAATATTTGTCATATGTTTTTATACTAATGTAGGCTGAAATGGTAGTTAGTTTAAATACAGATTTTATAAAAAGTAAATTTGTATATTTAAAACAAAAAAATGTGTTAGCGAAAGAAGATGTCACTGACTCTCGTTTAGATACCCCGAAAATTCGCAACTGGACGATTGGTTTGAGTGCGGCATCTGTTTTAATTGGTTTGGGTGTTTTGGCAAGAAAAGGTAAGCTTGGTAAAACTCTCCAGGAGTTTAGTGGCGGGAAATCTGTGCAAAAAATAGACAGAACAATAGATGAAATTGCACAAGAAATTAGTACGGCAACTGAACATTCAACACCAAGGGAGAATACGATTTTTGAATCGTGTTCTGCTACGCCTCCAAAAATGGAATCACCAAAAGTTGCGGAAGTTTTGGAAAAATATTCAACAGAACTTCCTGAAACTGTTAAAACTTATACGGGAGCTGATATTGATGTTTCAATTTTGGATGGGGATTATAAAAATTGGTTTAAAGGGCGGGTTGAACCTTCGCTGGAATTGCTAAATAAAATCAAGAATCGTGATTTAACCATTCTCTACAATGATGCGGAAGAAACAACTCAAATTCTTCTCCCATTTCGCAATAAAAGTTATTATTCTTTCAAAATAAAAGGTATTGTTTCACAAGATCGTGTAAAACTTTGCTTGCGTAGTATTAATGCAAAGGGTTTGATTGATATTGTTCAGATGTATAAGGAAATCGAGGGAATTTTAAATGGAACCGTTACTCCCGCAAAATATTCAATAAAAAATGTTGCAATGTATTATGATTTTCATGATCAAGGTGCTTGGAGATATAATCCAGGTGAAACAAAATATTGTACAGATGGAAGAATGTTATTAAGAGACGTTCTCGGTAATAAATGGGAAGGTACGGCTATTGATTATTTTGGGTCTAAACGTTCTACAACACAAGTTGCACGTGCTTTGCCGACAAATTATGGAGAACGTTGTCAGTCTAATCATTGGACAATATTTTTAGATGGAATAATTCCCCCAAAAACTTGCGGCAGGTTGGTAGAATACCTTGAAAAAAATGTCATACGAAATCCAAAAGATGTCACAAAAGAAGAACTTCCACAAATATTGCAGGCTACAATTGATTTCATGAATAAATGTTTATAAATTCTTTGTGAATTTTTACATTGTGAACACGAATGTAATCGATACCCTGGCTTATTAAAATACTATTTAGTGCTAATGTATAAAGGTCTTTTTCATCATTATTCGCCTGCGGTTTGCCCAATAAGCTCTTTCTTGACAGACCGATTAACATTGGACAGCCGATAGTTTCAAATTCTTCCCAGCGTTTAAGAATTTCAATGTTTTGTTCTCTCGTTTTACCAAAACCTATACCTGGATCTATAATTATATTTTCTTTTTTAATCCCTCCTGAAATTGCAAAATTTACTTTTTTAGTTAAATCAAAAAATATGTCGTCAATAAGATTTTTATATTGCGGATTATCTTGCATATTTTCGGGAGTTCCATTGGAATGTTGAATAATCACTTTTACATTAGATTTTTGAGCTAAAACTTCAACCATATGAATATCGTAGTCTAATCCGGAAACGTCATTGATTATTTGAATCCCGTACTTTATGCATTCATTGGCAACTTCTGCACTGCGGGTGTCGATACTTATTGGAATTTGAATATTATTTTCCTTTATATAATCTAATACCGGAATAATATGTTTTAACTGTTCACCGGCGTTAACGGCTTGTGAATAGGGTTTGGTGGACTCTGCTCCTATGTCGATAATATCCGCACCATCATTAATTAGTTTGTGGAGATGTTTTACGGCATTATCAAAATCATAATATTCTCCGCCATCGGAGAAAGAATTTTGAGTTATATTCAAAATTCCAACAATTTTTGTCTTAGATTCGGAATTTTGAAGTTTAGTTAAAATTTTTTCGCCGAGTGTTTTTAAACCAAATGGTTGGTATTCAAGTTTTTTTGCTATTTTATTTAACTGAGCATTACTTCCGCCTAAAATAACATTAGAGAGTTCAATTTTTCCTGTTATAACCTCTCTATGAGTTGCACAATCTGCTCCAACTGACAATGCAGTTTGTTTTAATATATTTGCCTGGGCAGGTGTTAAATCGTAAATTTTAAAATTTTTATATTCAAATTTATCTTTAGCTTTATTTATATAAGTTTTATCAAAACCAATTAGTTCTAATTCAGAATTAATATTGCCATTAATTTCTTTCAATAAAAAATCGTGCATAACATGACGTTAGCACGACTGTTTTTTATTTTCAATCTTAGGCTGCTACACGGTAACGATGTTTTGCATCATTAATAGCCATCGCACCGGTTTCAGCACTCTTTCTCAAGCCTGTAATCAATACAAAAAATGCCATAACAACGCCTAAACCGCCAGCCATTTTTTGAACAATAGGATTTTTTACTATTGGTCCTATAAATCTCATTTCTTCGTAGTGATTAAGTTTATGTATTATATCTGCGGTGTATTTGCGTGTATTGCGGAAAAAATTAGAAAACAATCCAGTTGCTTCTCTGTTAATATTTCCGGCTGTACGAGCAATACTTTGAGATCTATTCATCATCGATCCAAGAATACCTCGTTTACTGGCATAATTTGTAGCCGCTGCCGTTCCGTAACCAGTTACACCAACACCTGTTGCGACAGCCTGAGTTCTTTCTTTTCTTTGTTGCCTCTGTTCAGCCTGTTGACGGTTAGATTGAATATTAGGAGTAAATTCTACAATCTTTGCCATTACTAAGCTACCTCGTCATAAAATTCTTCATCTTCAGCAACTTCCATATTTCGTTCGGATATTGCAGAATTGTAAGCACCCATAGCTCCGGAGCCAACACCAAGTGTCCCTGCCGTAACATTTGTTACTTGATCAAATGTTATATCTTTAGTTTTTTCGACAAGTTTTCCATATTTCCCCTTAATTCCTTGAATAAATGAATTAATAGCCTTTCCTACACTATTCTTTTCAAGAAATTCATTAATTTCATTTGAACGCTTAAGCATAAATTCTGTGGACATCAAAGCCTTCCACTTGCCTGAAACAAACTTGCCAAAACTTTCTTTTATTGGTTTTAAAATATTTTTTGCACCTTTGTAAAATCCAGATTCAACAGCTTTTGTAGAAGATGACCTTACAAACTTAGCACTTTTGGTAGCACCCCATGCTACAGCCCAACCTTCAAGGATACCCTCAGAAATTATACGAAAAACCTTTGCTCCTTTTTTTACCCAGCCAGGTACATAATCATCTTCAATAATTTGGTCAAAATTATCCCTTTGCTGTTCAAAAAAGTCTCGCTGTTCGTTTACATAATCTTCATCAAGTAATGAATCATTTGCTGTAAAAACGGGTCTCATACTTGTCTTTGTTACAAAATTAGGTTGAATAGTCAGCATGGTCATCTCCACTATAATTAACTCTTTTCACCGGTATAACTCTTCTAAATAATGTTTTTTGCTAGCTCTTGTTTTGCAGATTAACAAAATGTTACAAACGATCACGTATATTATTCCACATTCAGATCGGTTTGTAAAGTCTTCCTTGGAATGAATTTCTTCTTAAAAATTCCTTATCTATTTTATTAAGACAATCCAATTTAGCACCGAGCCATCTTGGGGCTACAAGTGTTTTTCGGTAGCCGTTTCCGGCAAGTCTGTGTATTGTTGTTTCACCCGGTAATATTTCTAAAAAATCACAAACAAGATCAACATATTCATCTTCACTCATAAAATCTATTTCTTTATTTTGATACATTTGCCAAAGTCTTGTTCCTTCTAATGCACACAGCATGTGAATTTTTACACCGTCAATTTTTAAATCGGCAAGCCTTTGTGCTGTTTGCAGTATTTCATCTCTTGTTTCCCACAAACCTAAAATAACGTGAACACAAATGTTTATTCCATATTCTTTTGTTTTTTCGTAAGCTTTAACAAAACAATCGAAATCATGGCCGCGGTTAATTTTTTTTAGAGTTTTGTCATGACTTGATTGTAAGCCGTATTCAAGCCAAGTATAATAATCTTTCCCGATATCAGAAATTAATTTAAGCTTGTCATTATCAATACAATCAGGTCTTGTTCCTATTGAAATCCCGATAATATCCGGATGTTTGAGTGCGGAGAAATAAATATTTTCGAGTTCATTAACAGGTTTATAAGTGTTTGTATAAGCTTGAAAATATGACATGAACTTCTCAGCCTTGAATCTTTGAGAAAGATTCTTTATTCCTTCTTCAACTTGTTGTTCTATAGTGAGTGTATTTGAATGTGCTTGCGAAAAACTTCCGGAATCATCGCAAAATATGCATCCTCCGGAAGAAATGGTTCCATCTCTATTCGGGCAAGAAAAACCGGCATCAATTGTAATTTTGTATATTTTTGCCCCAAACCTGTTTTTTAAATAAGCACTAAATTGATTGTAGCGTTTGTCGGTGTTGTTAAACACTTCTATTTTTCTTCTTCATCATAAATAGGGTAAACATAGTGTTCTCCGCAATTTGGACAAACTACTTCCTGTTGTTTACCATTATCGACTTCAGCTACTTCAAAAAGACATTTGCATCCGGACTGTACGCAACGAATAGCTAATGTAGGTCTTATCAATCTTGCCATATTTTTCTCCTTTTATATTAAAATTTTAACACCTATTTTCTGTTCAGGCAACTTATTTATACATTTCATCATCCCAATATTCAAGTTCGAGCTTTCCAACAACAACGGTATCCCCGTTTTGAATCCCGATTTTTTTAAGTTCATCAATTATACCCATAGCTTTCATAGTATTTTGAAGTCTTATTATTTGCTCTGTGTTTTTAGAATTAGTAACCTGAGAAATCCTTATAATTTTACCACCGTTAACAATATAGGTATTCTTGTCGGCTTTATAAACTTCCCAATAATTGTCGTCATTATTTGTTGCATCAAGATCTTCTAAAATCTCCACTTCAGAAACTGGTTTAGGAATGGTATTAACTTTATTTTCTAATTCCTGCTTAATAATTTCCATATTTTTGCCTGTTACGGCTGAAATACAGAAAACATCAATGCCTAAAGACATAAATTCTTTTTTTAATTCTTCTAACCGTTCCAAATCAATAGAATCAATCTTGTTTATTGCGACAATTTGATATAAATCAGAAAGCTTTTGAGAATATTTCGCAAGTTCATTATTTATAATTTTGTAATTCTCAACGGGATTTTCTTCTGTTCCATCCACTATATGAAGCAAAAATCTGCATCTTTCAATATGTCTTAAAAAATCATGTCCTAAACCAACACCATCCGAAGCTCCTTCAATCAATCCTGGAATATCTGCTATAACATAACCATCTCCTGTTGATTTTCGAACAACTCCAAGATTAGGAACAATTGTCGTAAACGGATAATCTGCAATTTTAGGTTTTGCGGCGGAAACTCTGCTTATAAAAGTCGATTTACCTGCGTTCGGAAGACCCAATAAACCGACATCTGCAATAAGCTTCAATTCAAGTTGCAAGTTACGCTCGATTCCCGGTTCACCGGGTTCGCAATATTGCGGAGCTCGATTTTGAGGAGTACAAAAATGAGTATTTCCTCTGCCGCCCCTGCCCCCTTTAGCAACAAGAACTTTTTGTTCGTGTTCAGTCATATCTGCTATGATATTACCGGTTTTTAGATCTTTTACAATAGTCCCTGTCGGAACTTTTATATATAAATCCTTTGCACTTTTACCATGCATACTTTTTTTAAATCCGTTTTCACCGCTATCCGCTTTGAATATTGAACGATAAGTGAAATCCATCAAGGTAGATAAACCCTCATCTGCAATCAAATATACACTTCCGCCGTTTCCTCCGTCACCGCCTGCTGGCCCGCCTTTGTCAACAAATTTCTCGCGACGCCACGCAACAACGCCGTTTCCACCTTTGCCGGAACTGATTTTTATTTTAGCTTTATCAATAAACTGCATAGTAAAATCTCTTTATAACACGATTTTACCATAAACAAAATTTACACATCTTCCGGTAAAAATATTTTATTTTTGTCCAAAATCTCTCTTGTGTGTTCGTAACAGCAACTTTTATATGTAAGATTTTGATACTGTCTTACAACATTCAAAATATCATCCGTAGATAATAGTAATAACCTTCTTTTCCCTTCAATAACTTTTGCCATATAACATCCTTTCTTTTACGAAATATATCGGATTTATATTTTGCAAAATTTAATAGTTCATTTGTAAGGTGTAAAAATAAATATTTAAATGATAATAAAAAAAGAAAGGTTTGAACCTTTCTTTTTTTTATATGCTTTATGCGGAACCGCCATTTATAAATGTCGTTTCTTGAGTATATCCGCCAATTTGCTGACCTGTTATACCGCCTACGAATGAATTGAAAAAGTCTAAACACCCGCCCCAAAAACCGTCATGAGTTTGATTTTGCTTTGTTTCTACTGTATAACCAGGTTGCTGAGCCCAATAATCCATTTGCATCTGTGTCATTTGCAAATTATAATCAAGCATCATCTTTGTCTTATACATCTCGGCCATGCTATTCATCCTGGAAGCTCCGGCACCCATTCTAAGACGGCTCGTACCCGAATACTGTGTTCTTCCAGCCATTATTTTGCCCAAGTAAGTCATAATCAAATCCTCTCTTAAGTACTCTTGTATATATAAAGTATATAGAAATTAAATAATTGCCTTTTTTGAGAAATTGTCCGTTACATTTCTTAATAATTATGTTTGAATGAGTGTTTTTATAGGGAAAATCGACTCTCCTTAATGGAGAGTCGATTCAAATATTTGTTATATAAAATGCATGGCAGTGCTTGCTGCGGTACTAAAATAAGGACTAAGGTCGCTTAAAAATGATGTTTTATTTCCTGAAGTTGCACTGTATGAATTTGCGTTATAGTTGTTGCCTGAGCCGGCGTTTGTATTTGCAAGTGAAGTATAACTTAGGATGTTATTATTCATAATAGAATTTAGATTACTTAAAAGGGTTATGGTATTAATTCTATTTTGAAGTTCTTGGTTATACATATCATTTTGTGCTGAAAGTAAATCATCACTCAGATCAGCGACTGCTTTTGCTCTTTTATCGGTTATGGAATTTAAATTGTCCAAGAATACTGAGTTATCAAGGTTACCAAATCGTCTTGCAACATCATTTTTTAAATTTGTTTCCATTGGTTCATAAATACTGTTAATCTCATTAATACCTTGATTTCTCAAAGAATTAATCTGATTATTCCATTCTTTACGCTGGGCATCTGATATATTAAACAGATTGCCAAGAGAATTTGATAAACCGCTCTGAATAGAATTATAAATGTTTTTTTCAGCGTCCGACATGTTATAATTGGAACTTATAACATTATTGTCTTTGTCTTTCGTAACAGTAGCGACCGTTCTTCCATTTACAACAACACTACCGTTTGAATATTCGGGGTATTTTTTTGATTTTTTGCCCATAATTATTATCCTTTCCTCAAGGACAATATCTTATGACATATAAATTGACTCAAATGACATAGCCATTATACCATTTTTTTAAATTATTGTAAAGTGTTTATGCTTGGTGGTGGGGGCGGTACCCCACCATACTTTTTATTTGACTTATTTGCAATATTAAACCACCCACCCTTACTCCCTCCCTAACTAGGGAGGGACAATTATTAAAGATCCTGAAACAGCCCCGCATACAGGCTCACTTGTCCTCGCTCCGCTGCGGCGGTTCGCGTTGTAGAATGAGTTTAGTTATGTTAATTTGAAAAATTTAAATGCTCGTATAATAATTATATTATTATGGCAGATAAAATTAGAATAACCGGAGCAAAAGAACATAATTTAAAAAATGTGTCATTAGAAATACCTAAAAACGAATTGGTCGTTTTTACCGGTGTATCCGGTTCAGGTAAAAGTTCGCTTGCTTTTGATACAATATTTGCAGAAGGTCAAAGACGTTATGTAGAAAGTTTGTCAACTTATGCAAGGCAATTTTTGGGGCAGCTTGATAAACCGGATGTTGAATACATAGACGGGCTTTCTCCAGCTATATCTATTGATCAAAAATCAAAAAGCAACAATCCACGATCAACAGTCGGAACCATAACTGAAATTTATGATTATTTAAGACTCTTGTATGCTAGGGTAGGTGTTCCGCATTGTCCTGAATGTGGTCGAGAAATTAAGCCTCAAACTTTAGATGAAATTACCGAGAAAATTATACAAATTGAGGAAGGTACAAAAATTCAAATTTTAGCACCTGTAGTTAGGGGTAAAAAGGGTGAATATTCAGCATTATTCAAAGAATTACATCAAGAAGGTTTTGTGCGTGTAAAGGTCGACGGAGAGGTTTATAGTCTGGATGAAGACGAAATAACTCTTGAAAAAACGAAACGTCACGATATAAGTGTTATTGTAGACAGGATTGTTGTTAAAGAAGCTGCCCGTTCAAGAATCGCTGATAGCGTTCAGCTTGCTTTAAAAAAATCTGACGGAATTATGATTGTGGATATTGTTGATAAATCTTCAAAAGAAATAATTTTCAGTGAAAAACTTGCTTGTCCTAATTGTAATTTAAGTTATGAAGAATTAACTCCAAGAATTTTTTCTTTCAACGCTCCTTATGGTGCGTGTGAAAGATGTTCCGGTTTAGGTGCTGATTTTATTGTAGATCCGGATCTTGTTGTTCCTGATAAATCGTTATCAATTAAAGAAGGAGCTATTTATGCCTGGGCAACGCGAAGTGCAACTACATATTATAACGATTTGCTATCGTGTGTTTGTGCAGCTCGTAATATAGATATGGATAAACCATTCAAAGATTTAACAAAAGAAGATCAAGATGCGATTCTTTACGGTACTGAAGAACCTATTAAAATTCGAGTAAAAGATTTTGGAACAAGTCGTTATCAGACCCGAATGATGCCTTTTGTGGGAGTTATTCCATATCTTGAAAAACGCTATAACGATGCTTCAGGTGATTACTGGCGGGAAGAAATAGAAAAATTTATGGTCGCAAAACCTTGTCCAAAATGTAATGGTGCAAGATTAAAGCCTTTTCCTCTTGCAGTAACTATTAAAGAAAAAAATATTTATGAGTTTACTCAAATGTCTATCGACGAAGCATTCAATTTTGTGACTGATTTATATTTAGAATTATCTGAGTATCAGTTGAAAATTGCAAAGCAAATCCTGGATGAAATCAGGGCAAGGTTGAAATTTTTAATAGATGTTGGTTTACATTATCTTAATCTTGCTCGTATGGCGGGAACTCTGTCCGGCGGAGAATCTCAGCGTATTCGTCTTGCATCTCAGATAGGGAGCGGTTTAAGCGGCGTTCTTTATGTTTTAGATGAACCTTCTATAGGTTTGCATCAAAGAGATAATGACATGTTAATTAAGACATTGTTCAAACTTAGAAATCTGGGTAATACTCTTATTGTTGTTGAACATGATGAAGATACAATTAGAAGTGCCGATTATATTGTTGATATTGGACCAAAAGCCGGTGCTTCCGGTGGTAAAATTATCGCTCAGGGTAGTGTAGATGATATTATTGCAGCGAAAAATTCTATTACCGGAAAGTATTTAAGCGGCGAAAAATCAATTCCGGTTCCTAAAACGGTTAGAAGCGGAAATGGTCATTTCTTGGAAATAAAAAATGCCCACTTGAATAACCTCAAAAATATCGATGTTAATATACCTTTAGGAAAAATAGTTGTTCTCACCGGTGTTTCAGGTAGCGGAAAATCAACTTTGATGCAGGATTTGTTGTATGAGTTTGCGGTTCATAAGTTACGCAAAAATAAACCAAAGCCGCAAGGAATAGATGATATTTTAGGGTTTGAACATATAGACAAAATTATTGATATTGATCAATCCCCAATCGGCAGAACTCCACGTTCAAACCCTGCAACGTATACAGATGTATTCTCAGGAATAAGAGATCTTTATGCAAAAACGAATGAAGCAAAAGTCAGAGGTTATAAACCGGGAAGATTTAGTTTTAATGTTAAAGGTGGGCGTTGTGAAGCATGTAAGGGTGACGGGCTGGTAAAAATTGAAATGAATTTTTTATCAGACGTATATGTAAAATGCGATGTTTGTCACGGTAAACGATACAACAGAGAAACATTAGAAGTTAAATATAAAGGTAAAAATATATCTGATGTTCTTAATATGAGTATAAAAGAAGCTCTCGAATTTTTTGATAGTATTCCGTCGGTAAAAAATAAACTAAAAACATTGAATGATGTAGGTTTGGATTATATGAAACTTGGTCAAAGTGCGACTACACTTTCAGGCGGTGAAGCTCAAAGGATAAAGCTGGCGTCAGAACTTAATAAACGCTCTACCGGCAAAACACTTTACCTTTTGGACGAACCTTCGGTTGGTTTACACTGGGCTGATTTGGATAAACTTGTTAAAATTCTTCAAGCTCTTGCCGATCAAGGAAATACTATTTTAATGATTGAACATAATTTAGATCTTATTAAAATTGCAGATCATATTATAGACCTCGGACCCGAAGGCGGTGTCGAAGGTGGTAGAGTCGTTGCAGAAGGTACCGTTGAAGAAGTTATGAAATGTAAAGAAAGTTATACAGGAAAATATCTGGCAAAATATCTTAAAAAATCCTGATATATTTGATATTTTCAAAAAAATCTGTTAATATAACTTTAGAAATAAGTGAATAGCGAAGCAAAAAAATCTATATTTAAGTTTTGTTATTTATATGGAAAATGTAATAGAAAAGGAGTCTTATAATATGAAAAAAATTTTAAGCATAGTTTTTGGTTTAATTCTTTCTCTGGGATTAGCACAAAGTGTTAGTGCAAAAACTATTAAGGTATCAGCATTAGAAGACTTTAGCACTTCAAATCCTCCGGCTGTTATGCATGTACAAATGAATGCAAACACAAGACTTGATTACGATTTGATGTTGTTTCAAGGTTTCCAAGTAACAGGTAAAGTTGCTAGTGTTAATGGCGGTTTTGTATTTGTTCCGGTAAGCTTTATTAATTTTCAAGAAGAAAGTTTACCAATAAATAAGGAATACCATGCTTATTATCAAGGTCGTCAAGGCGTAATAAAAAAAGGTCAAACCTTCCTTTTGGTATTTCCGGAAAATGGACCTGATACTTATCAGTATTATGTTCCAGGAACAGGTATAAGTGAATAATAGTTTGAAATAAGAGGACTTCTTATATAAAAGAAGTCCTCTTTTCTATGTTAAAGAGAGAGAATTATGTATAAATATTTTACAGAATCATTTATTGTCACCTTTTTAGGAATAATTATTGCATATTTTTGGGGAGAACACGTAAAGCCCGGTGGTGGTTTAATGGCTGTTTTTATTGCCGCAATTTTAGCAATATTAGAAGTTAGTCTTTCTTTTGACAATGCAGTTGTTAATGCAATGAAACTTGAAACAATGTCAAAGGTTTGGCAAAAAAGATTTCTAACCTGGGGTATTGCCATTGCTGTTTTTGGAATGAGGTTTTTATTTCCTATACTTGTAGTTTCTGTATTTGCAAAATTGGATATGGTTTCAGTTGGACGTATTGCTATTACTGATTCAATGCAATATGCAAGTTATTTACATGCTGCCCACGCTCCTATTGTAACATTTGGCGGATTGTTTTTAATAATGTTGTTTTTTAACTATTTCTTTAATCATGAAAAAAATATTCATTGGATAAAATGTATTGAAGAACCGGTTTCTTATTTGGATCATGTCCGCGGAATTGAAATTATTTTATCTTTGTTGACTATTTGTATTTTACAAAGTTTTATTCCGGACGAGCAAAAAGTTTCTGTAATATTGTCGGGTATTTCCGGTATTATAACGTTTTTATTGATAGACGGAGTTTCTCATTTTTTGGAAAAACATGAGCAAATGCGGCTTGCGAAATGTAGTGCAGGTGCTGTTGGTTGCACAGGATTGGTAAGTTTCATTTATCTGGAATTAATTGATGCCTCTTTTTCACTTGATGGGGTACTCGGAGCATTTGCATTAAGTAATGATGTCATAATTATAGCAATTGGTTTGGGTATAGGTGCAATGTTTGTACGATCATTAACATTGTTGATTGTCGAAACAAAAACTTTATCAAAATTTTTGTATTTAGAACACGGTGCTCATTGGGCAATTGGGGCTTTAGCAATAATAATGCTTATCACAACAGTACAAGAAGTCCCTGAAGTCGTAACCGGTTTGATCGGTTTACTATTTATTGTAGCAGCATTAATTTCATCTATAGTACATAATAAGAGAATGCAGTAAAAAAGCCCTTTTTAAAAGGGCTTTTTATAGTTTTATTAATTTATTTTCCAACTGTTTAAATATTCAGCTTGTTCCGAAGTCAATGTATCAATCGAAATCCCCATTGAATGAAGCTTTAATTGGGCAATTTTTACATCCACATCGTGCGGTAGAGTATACAACTTATTTTCTAATCTGCCCCTGTTTTTAACAAGAAATTCAATACCTAAAGCTTGATTAGCAAAACTCATGTCCATAACACTGGCAGGATGTCCCTCCGCCGCTACAAGATTTACGAGTCTGCCTTCTGCTAAAACATAAATTGACTTGCCGTTATTTAACACATATTCTTGCAAACTTGGTCTAATTTGTCTAATTTCTTTTGTATAAGCTTTCAAATCACCTACATTTACTTCCCAATCGAAATGACCGACATTGCCAACAAAAGCACCGTCTTTCATGCTTAGTAAATGCTGAATGTCCACTACGTGTTTGTCTCCGGTTACTGTCAAGAATAAATCACCTTCCAAAGCTGCTTTAGCAATAGGCATTACTCTGTAACCTTCCATAGCAGCTTCTAAAGCTTTTAGTGGGTCAACTTCACAAACAATAACGTTAGCTCCAAGAGCTTTAGCTCTTAAAGCGACGCCCTTACCGCACCAACCGTAGCCTGAAACAACAACCGTCTTACCTGCAATTAATATATTTGCAGCTCTTAAAACTCCGTCAAATGCACTTTGACCGGTACCATAACGATTGTCATAAAGATGTTTTGTTAAACTTGTATTAACTCCGACAGCAGGAAATCCTAATGTGCCTTGTTTTTCCATCGCTTGAAGTCTTATAATACCTGTTGTTGTCTCCTCTGTCGAACCAATAACTTTTCCGAGCAAGTCAGGTCTAGTTGCGTGAAGCGTAGAAACCATATCACAGCCATCGTCTATAATAATATCAGGATTGTGATTTAAAGCTTCTTTAATATGGTTTCTATATTGATCAACTGATTCGCCAGCAATAGCATAAACCGGAATGTTATAATATTTTACCAGTGCGGCAGCAACATCGTCTTGAGTAGATAAAGGATTTGATGCAACTAACAGAGCATCTGCTCCTCCTGCTTGCATTACTGTACACAATGCTGCTGTTTCTTTTGTAACGTGGACACAAGCTGATAATTTTAAACCTGCAAATGGCTTTTCTTCAATAAAACGTTCTCTTATTTTCTTTAGCACAGGCATGTCTTTAAATGCCCAATCTATTTGATTTTTACCTTGTTGTGCCAAATTTATATCTTTAATATCGTATTTAATTTCGGTAGTCAACATTCTATTCTCCTTGTTTGTACAAAAAATTATTGTATTTCTTACACCATTACATTATATCCTAAAAAATAATTTCATCTATTTATCAATTTTGTTTGTAAAAATTTCTTAATAATGGCATTTTTACTATCAAAAAATAATCTTTATACTTGTTATAATCGGAGCAAAGGGGTAAGGTGTGAAAGTTAATTTTGATTTAGAAAGCTCAAAAAAGGGTGTCTCGTTTAGTGGTTATAAAGCGGTAAAAGATGATACAGGGTTTAAATCTTTTGAATTTGCTCATCCTTTTGATCCGGAAAAAGAAGATTGTTATTTAGAGATTTATAAACTTGCCCAAGATAAATATGATAATTACTATTCAACAGGAAAAGCTTATAGTCGTGACGGAAGGGATCGAATAAAGCTTGCTCAAGGTTCAAACAGAATTGATTTGGCAGATAAATTTGGAATTGATGATAACAGTCCTTTTGCATACCACTTTGTTATTGTTAATAAAAATAATGGAATGTCAGATATAAGAATTGATGTTGGAGACAGTATTGATGAGAGAAATTCTCGAGGGGATAAGTCTCTAATATTCAATATTGTGAGTCCTTCAAAATCGAATCTTTCACGTGGTGGTTCTATGAAACTTGTTATTATCGACTCGCAAAAAGTTGGTTATGTATACAATGATAAAAATTTGATAGTCAAGGATGAAAAATTAGCTAAACGTGGAAAAGATGGCATTAAAACCATTACAAATAAATTTGGAGGGACTCTTGCCGGTTTAGAAAAAGCTGTTTCGAGTGGAGAGTTTGATTCTTATGGAAGGATTATTTCATTGCCGGTATTTACTGATGATGATTTTACTGCTCATGCTTATTGGAATAAAAACTGTATGCAGACAGCTATTTCTTTGGGTAATATTAATAATTATTCCTCATTACAAAGAAAGATGTTTGCACATGGTTTGAATTTTGTTTCGGATGGAGCATTTGTAAATGAAGGTTTACAGGGTGTACATTTTAAAAGCCTTTTAAAATGGGGCGAAGATTCACCTTATTTGCATTGGTTTAGAGCTTCCGGCATAAAGGATAATCCTTTAGCTCTTGGTGTTTTTGGAAAATATACAAGACATGTTTCTCATAAAATTGTAAATTCTCCATACAACTATTCACAAGATTCAAACGGAAAAATTTCTATCACTGATAATGAGTCATATAATCCAAAACGACCAACTTATATCCAGTTCTTTGATGATCGTCTTGTTAGCAAGGAAGAACGTCGTGACAACAAGCATTTAATTAAAACTTACTCCAAAATGAGTACAGACAGTGTTTATGATTTGCATACTCATAATGATTCTGTTTTTCCTTATGCATTTGAGATTAATCCGGAAGTATATAATAAAAATATTGAACGTTTGAATGAGTATAATTCGGTCGCAAAACGTCCTATAAAAATGGAAAGTGCTCAAGGCTCAAGATTATTATCTAAATTTCCGACTTTTGATGTTGAAGAAAAATTTGAAAGTGGATTTGAAACATGGGATGCCAATCCGGATATTGCAAAACTAAATTTTGTATTTTCAAATACCGATAATAAGGATTTAAAAAATCTTTCAGCTTCTGAACGTAGAATAGAAATAGCAAAAATTCAACGTGGAAATTGGCAGGTACAAGATTATGTTGTTGAATCCGGCAAATATTGGACGAGAAAAACTGATGATATTTTGAGGTTGCACATAGCACAACATTTAAAAAATGTTTCGGCAGAAAATCCTTCTAAAGTTTATAGTGATATTATGCGACTTTCTAATGGCAAAGTATTGCCAAAAACAGTAAAAACAGAAGTTTCTAAGGCGGAAGTTGAAAATATCCTGAACGATTTATATAACAATAAAAGAAATCTCCCTGATTATAATAAACAGGAACAAATTCTTTCGGGAATTATGAATACGCCTCTTGATGCAATTGAATTTGGAGATAATGTTGTTTCTGTTTTTGCATCTCCATTAATTTCAAAACGGGCTTCTGTCGAGGATGAAATTGGTGTTTCAAGGTTTGATCTGTATAAACAAGGTAATGTAAACCTCCCAAAAGAATACAAAAAAACTTATGACAAAATGGACGATCTTTTTAAGACTGAAATTTACTCCTATGCATCAGACGTTTTAAATAAAGTAAATGACCAATTAAACAGTAAATTATTTGAAGGAAATGATGTTACAGAATATGGTAAGTACGTTTTGCCAATGGTTTTGGAACAAATTACAAAGTACGCAATAGTAAAATCACTGGCTCCAAATATTGCGGTAAATGTTGATCCTAAAACTGGAGAAATCTACTATGACTATAAAAAATTAAAAAATACGCACTTGCAAACTTTGGGAATAAATAATGCCTCATCTCCTGAAGAAGAAGCTCTTATGCTTATTTCTAAAATCAATTCCGGTATGAAAACACTAGATAATTCAAATGAAAGTGAAATTGTACAAAGTGTTATTCAAACCCTAAAAGGTACGGATGCAAATAGTTTTAAACTCGCAGATTTAATAATAGACAAAACTCAATCAGGACTTGATTGGAGAATCGATGCGACAAAAGATATTGCGGATGTTGAATCTTTAAGAAACAGTCTTTCTAGTTTTGACCAAACATGGAAAAGCATTATTTCTTTCTGGAAAAAATTTAATCAGGGTGTAATAGGGCAAAACCCAAATGCTTATCTCGTTGCTGAAATTACAGACGAAAATACACTTTATGATGGCGGCTGGGGATATCGTTCAGGTAAGTTTAGTTCAAAGAATGATATAATTCCAAAATTTTTAAGAGAAACAGGCATGACTTCTCTTGCGAATTACTCTTATTATTTTAGTGACATACCAAAATTATTTACAAAATCTTTCGAGGATGCGGGTACATTTGACTCTGATGAATATAAACAAAAAATGCTGCATGACAAACTTATTGGTGCAAACGGTGCATTCTTAAAATCCTCATCTTTAGATTCGTTAATGTATTCTTACACATTTATCGGTAACCATGACAAACCTCGTGCAATTCATTGTGCGGCTATGGATATGGGAATGTTTTATGCTGATTTGAATTATCCGGAAGATTACAAACATAGAGAAATGGCGTACAGGCTGGTAAATGACAAAATCCTTGGGGATATAGATCCAAATGATGTTAATCATTTTGATTACAGTGCAATTTCCCCGAAAGCGATCGCTATGGGATATGCGTTACACCGAGCATTTGTAAATGTTTTGAACGATTACAAATGGGATAATAAATTGTCTCAAGAAGAATTTGATCAAGCATTAATTGCAATTAGCAGGTCATTAGCAGATTTAAGCCGCGGTAAATTTTTAGAAAAACATTTTGATCCGGATGCTTTTGGTATCAAACCTTTTGATATTTCAATTGAAATGGTGCTTAAACACGCTAAGCGTAAACACGGTTTAAATTTACCGAATGATCTTGATAAACATTATTCAGACGATGTTTTTAAAAAGGCTATCGATCCTGCAATTTCAAAAGTGCTGGGAATGATGAAATATTTGGTTGCACTTCCCGGTATGCCAACACTTTTTGATGGTGATGATGCCGGAGCAACAGGATATGATTCAAAAACTAAAAATATGTATCTACAGGGTAGACAAAGAATACACGATGAATGGTTAGATGATAAAGATTCAAAATTTAAAAAATTTATTGCTGACCATAAAAAAGAATTCGATGAAGTAATGAGTATTAGAACCAGACCGGAGCTTAATGCGTTAAATAATGGTGCAGTATATATGATGCCTTTGCAAAGTGCTAAAGAAGATAACGGTAAAGAAATTCAGTGTCCTACGATTTTAAGACAAAGTACCGATGGCAGAATGGCTATTTCTGTATTAAATACATCTGGTTTACATTATGACTATGAAAATTATTATTCTCCTCAGCATTTAAAGATTGATGCAATAAGATTAAATGCCGGCAAAGACAACAATGGTAACGATGTAAGAATGGACGGAGCTTACGGAGTCGGACTAACAGGCTTGAAGCCTGGAACGGTATTTATTAATGCTAATGATGAAAATGATAAATATTATGTAAATGAATTTAATGGAGAATACTTCCTGAAACGCGGAACTGGAGATGGAACCATTGATATTAATGATTCAACATTAATTCTTTACCACGTTCCGAGCAAAACTCCTTTAACATTTACAGGCAGTAACAGGATAAAACCATCTTATAAATTCATTGCAAAAACTTATAGTCAGGTTTAAAATCTAAATCTTATACTGCAAATCTGAAATGAACAAGATCTCCATCTTGCACTTCGTAATCTTTGCCTTCAAGACGTGTAACACCTTTTTCCTTGCAGGCAGGGTATGAACCGTACTTAATAAAATCTTCGCAAGGTGTGATTTCTGCTCTTATAAACCCTTTTTCAAAATCCGTATGAATTACTCCCGCAGCTTGCGGAGCCTTTGTACCGGCTGTAATGGTCCATGCTCTAACTTCTTTTTCTCCGGCAGTTATAAATGTTCGGAGTTTTAATAAACTATATACAGATTTAATCATTTTATTAATACCGCTATCGGTTATACCCAAATCACTGAGATATTCGACAGCTTCTTCTTTTCCCAGTTCAGCAAGTTCTTCTTCTATTTTGGCAGAAATAATTACCATTTCTGCTCCGTGAGATGCAGCATATTCTCCAACTTGTTTTGTATAATTATTACCCTCTTTTAAATCAAATTCAGAAACATTTGCACAATATATTACCGGCTTTGTAGACATAAGGTTAAGTGACTTGGCAATTTTTAACTCGTCTTCTTCAAAATGATCGTTAACATTAATAAATGTGCATTCTTGCAAAAGCTCATTTAGCTTTGTCAAAACCTTGTCTTCTAATACAGCTTCTTTATCTCCGCCTTTAACGGATTTTGCAATTCGTGCTTGACGTCTTTCTATTGAAGCCATATCAGCAAGTGCAAGCTCTGTGTTAATAACCTCAATATCACTAAGAGGATCAACTTTACCGTCTACGTGTATAGTATTCTCATCGTCAAAACAACGCACAACCTGAATAATCGCGTCAACCTCTCTTATATTCTGCAAGAACTGGTTACCAAGTCCCTCTCCTTTACTTGCACCCTTTACAAGCCCCGCTATATCAACAAATTCTATTGCGGTTGGAATAATATTTTCAGTCTTACAAAGCTTAGCCAAGATCGGTAACCTTTCATCCGGCACCTCAACTACACCTATATTCGGCTCTATTGTACAAAATGGATAATTCGCACTCTGTGCATTTCTTGTACTTGTAAGTGCATTAAATAATGTTGATTTTCCAACGTTAGGTAACCCGACTATTCCTGTTCTTAGCATTTTTGTTTCCCTCTTAAACTATTGTGTTTTCTATATTTTAACCCAAACAATTGATTGAAAATGTAAAGTTTTATGAAGCAAATATATACTTTTTAGATACTTATTACGCAATTTTTAGATACATAAATACTTTATATAAATGTAAGGGAAAAGAAAAATTATAAAGGGGTAAATAAAATGAAAAATTGGGAAATGATTACAGTAAAAAATTATTTAGATGAAATCGAAGTAAAATGCACTTCAGCATCTGAAAAGGAGATTACAGAAAAAGTTGAAAGATACATGCTCAATCAAAAAAGATATGAAACAAATGAAAAAATCGTTGAAGCATTGTTGGGATAAGGAAAAAAATTGTGAGGGAAAATAAAATGGAAAAGAAAGATTTAATTACCGTAAGAGATTATTCATACGATTCAGATTGTGAGTCACTTGGATATTACAGACCAAAATTAGTTAGTGCAAGAGACTATGTAAATAATATTGTAGAACAATTAAAAGGTAAAAAAGAAAAAGTTTCTTCATTCATGACAGTAACTCAATTTGCGAATGAATTAAGAGAAGCTCAATTTACAGAAGAAGAAAAGGCAACACAAGAACGTATCGAAGCTTACATGTCAAAACCATACGAACAAAGAAAGTATGCAGACTAATTTTTTTAACGAAGTTGTGCTATAAGTTTAAAAGGCGGGAAATTGATATATTCAATTTCCCGCTAGTGTTATGTTTTGAGGTTTTTTTATTGTAAATTTATATTACAAATATATATTTTTTGTATGTTTTTAGGCAATTTTTGACCATGATAATACTTTATATATATGTAAGGGGAAACTCAAAAGGGAAAATAAAGGAGTAAAGAAAATGGCTAGAGTTTTAATTTCAATGCCGGAGAAATTTCTAGATGAAATTGATTCAGTTGCAGATTCAGAAAATCGTACGCGTTCAGAATTGATCAGAGAAGCGTTAAGGTCTTATATGTACCGTTCTCAGCTTCGTAACAGCAACAAAGCTGTGTCTAATGCTGAGATTTTAGATGCACTTTTAGGATAAGAAAATAGGTTTGGGGAAATGAAAAAGAATTATCAAATGATTACAGTATACGAATATTTGAATCTTCTTGATGGTAAAGAAATCAAATTGAATGAGGAAGAAGACAAGATTCGTACGAATGTAGAAAAGTATTTATTGTCTATCCGCAGAGCTGACACAAATGCAAGGATTTTAGAAACATTATTGGCTTAAAATAAGAATAAAATTACTCTTGTAAAGGGTTTTATGGAAGAAAAAAGACCTGACTTTTGAGTCAGGTCTTTTTCTCTATGATTTTGAAAATTATTACTCAATAATTTTGTCAACCAAACCGGCACCTACTGTTCTACCACCTTCACGGATAGCGAACTTCATACCTTGTTCGATAGCTACAGGAGCGATCAATTTAACTTCCATAACTACGTTATCACCAGGCATTACCATTTGACCTTCAAATTTAATTTCACCGGTAACGTCAGTTGTTCTGATATAGAATTGAGGTCTGTAACCAGGGAAGAATGGAGTGTGACGTCCGCCTTCTTCTTTCTTCAAAACGTAAACGTTAGCTGTGAATGTAGTGTGAGGGTGAATTGATCCAGGTTTTGCCAAAACTTGACCACGTTGGATTTCAGTTTTGTCAACACCACGAAGCAAAGCACCAATGTTGTCACCAGCTTGACCTTGGTCAAGAGATTTTCTGAACATTTCAACACCGGTAACAGTAGTTTTTCTTGTTTCGCCAAGACCAACTAATTCAACTTCGTCACCAACTTTAACGATACCACGTTCTACACGGCCTGTAGCAACAGTACCACGACCTGTGATTGAGAACACGTCTTCAACAGGCATCAAGAATGGTTTGTCCAAATCACGAACAGGTTCTGGGAAGTATGTATCGATAGCATCCATCAAATCCCAAATTTTATCTACCCATTCATTTTCACCTTTTTGAATAGAAGAGTTAGCTTGAACTGCTTCTAAAGCTTTTAAAGCTGAACCTCTGATGAACGGAATGTTAGCACCGTCAAATTCATAAGAAGTTAACAAATCTCTAACTTCTTCTTCAACTAGGTCTAACATATCAGCATCATCAACCATGTCGCATTTGTTAAGGAATACAACAAGGTTAGGAACACCAACTTGTCTTGCAAGCAAGATGTGTTCACGAGTCTGAGGCATTGCACCGTCAGTAGCTGCAACTACAAGAATTGCACCATCCATTTGAGCAGCACCAGTGATCATGTTTTTAACATAGTCAGCGTGGCCCGGGCAGTCAACGTGAGCATAGTGTCTGTTGTCTGTTTCATACTCTACGTGAGCTGTAGAGATGGTAATACCTCTTGCTTTTTCTTCTGGAGCAGCATCGATTTCATCAAATTTCTTAGCATCTGCTTTACCTGCTGCTGCCAATACACCGGTAATAGCTGCTGTCAATGTAGTTTTACCGTGGTCAACGTGGCCAATTGTACCTACGTTAACGTGCGGTTTCGTACGTTCATACTTTTCACGTGCCATGAGATTAATCTCCTTTTCTTTGTCTTTACTTTTATTATCTACTACGTTTAGTATTCTTCGATACTGCTTATATTCTAAATGCTAAAGAATGTTTGTCAAGGTTATAATTTTAATTTTAATTATATTAAATTTTGTAACAAAAATTTTGATTTTGTGAAAATCCGTCATTAAAAAATACTTTATATAAGTAAGAGTATAAGTATAATGGAGGACGGGAAGATGTCAGATGGAATGAAAATTGATGGCGTATCTTTAGATTTAAATAAAAGAATGAAAAAGATGCAGGCTATGGCACTTGGAGCAAACTTTCAGCCGTTGCTTGGCAATGTTTTGAATGGTTCTGTCAAGGTTTCTGACGGTGGTACTAACTTGAATACCGGATCTACTCATTCAAGAGTAAAATAATTTTGCATTAAAAAGTTTTTTGTAATAATATAGTCCTCGAATTTAGTTTGAGGACTGTTTTATGTTGTTGACAGCGGATATTGGAAATACAAATATAACTCTTGGCTTGTTTGACGGTTACGGGAATTATTTGAATGAATTTCGTTTGGCATCAGACAAGGATTTGTCTGTTAACGAATATGAGGTATTGCTTAGATCTTTATTTAAGGATTATGAAATAAGTGGTTGCGTTATTGCTTCTGTGGTCGAGGAGTTAAATAAAAAATTTAAGCATGCCGTTGACAATGTTTTCAACTTGGAATCAATTTTTGTCTCAGATGAAATAAATTTGGGTGTAAAAATTGTTGCAGACAACACAAAAGAGGTTGGTGCTGATAGAATTGCTAACGCTGTTGCGGTTTCAAAACGGTATAAAGGACCGATAATTGTTGTTGATTTTGGTACCGCAACGACATTTGATATTATAAATTCTGAGGGAGAATTTTGTGGAGGTGTTATTGCACCAGGGCTGAATACCCAGTTAAAATGCCTTGAAAAAGTAACATCAAAATTACCAAGAATAGAAGCATCTATTTCACCTCGTGCGGTTGGACACAACACGCAGGAAGCCATTTTATCCGGTGTCATACGTGGAAGTGCTTGTATGGTTGATGGGCTTATAGAGCAATGTGAAAAAGAACTTGGCAAAAAAGCTACAGTTGTTGCAACCGGCGGATATTGCGGATTAATTTCCAATTATTTAAAAAGACATTTCGACGAAGTTGATCCAATTTTAACTTTAAAAGGTTTGAGACAAATTTATTACTTAAATGTAAAAGAAGAGTCAAGCATTGCCTGACTCTTCTTTTTTTTCTAATCTGCTACGCAGATAAATGGTGTAGTATTGTAGGGGTTTCCTCGACCGAAACTAGCACTACTTTGTTCCCAGTACGTACTATTTAACCAATAGCAACGTCCAAAACCTTCCCAAGCGGGTGCCCCTCCTCCATTATTGCTCCATAAACAGCTGCCATTTTGGATGCCTAATTTAGATGCCTGTGTACTATCCAACATTGGAAGATTGCTATTTGAACCTTCTTCATCGATTGTAACACCACCATAAATAGCACTAGCAATATCCGCAAGCTGTTTAGATGTAGGTAAGTTGCCACCTATAGATTTACATTCAACTAAAGCGGCTGTATAGCTGTCGCCACCGCACATATCTGAGATTTCACTGTATTGTGTTTTATATTTTTCACAGTCACTGTCCGATAAGAGAGTCGGTACTTTTGCTGTTGATAAAATCTTTACTCCTCCAATTTTCAATGTGCCTTCAGCAATTCTTGCACCGTTGAATGCTATCAAATCATTCCTTCCGGCACCACCGTAAAGATTTGGTTTTCTGGAGCCGTTGAAGTCATAAATACCCGCTACACAGGAGTGGATTTGTTTATTATCTGTTTTTACACTATCCGGATCTGAAATACAATCTTTCTTATAAGAAAGAATCACGGGTGTGCCGTCAGCTAATACTATAGCAGCAGGTGTCATAAAAGGGGCTTGCAAACTTAAGCTGTCAACAGAATTTAACTCTGAAACATCCATAGTTTTTTGTTCACCATTATCATCGTAATTTACCGCACTGTATGGTAAACATTCTGTAAATGCTTTTGTAGATCCGTCACATACGGCTGTAATCTTCATGTATTTGCCTAATTCTTCTACAAATTCAGCAGTAGAAGAATAAGTATCATTCATACCTCCGTGCAGATCTAACATGTTTAGTCCCTGGATAAGTTTAGCTTCGATAACAGCTTTTTGGTTTGAGTCAGCTTTTTCGTTGATCTTTGCAATCAAAGTCGGCAGAGTCATTGCTGCGACTACTCCGATGACTGCTAGGGTGATAAGTATCTCAGCTAATGTAAAAGCTGCCTTTCTAAACCCTCTCCCGCCAGCGTAAGTCTCGCCAGCTCGCCAACGCTGGCTCCCTCTGCGACTCGCTTCGCTCCCATGCACGCAGTCTCGCACAACTCGCAAGCTCGTTGGCTCGGCTAGTGTCACAAAGAGAGAGGGG
>JAFUUC010000096.1 GCA_017471365.1 bacterium | reverse complement strand
AGCGGGTATATATGACTTCAACGGCTCCAGAAAACCAAATCTTTACGGTGGCGATGAACACACAAGAAATGACCTTATTTCATTTAATGGAGCAAAACTTGAAGATTCTTATATAGAGATAGGTGGAGTGAAGATAATTAGTCAGGCAAAAGTTCCAACACCGGTAAGTTGCAGCGATTACAAAGGTCAACCAGGTTACAGTATTACTGATTGTACATTCAACAACAACGATGACTACTGGGTAGGAGCAATGGTTGAGTGTAAAAATCAAGGCGGCAGATTACCAAACGCCTCTGAATTGGCAAAAATAGCTCAGGCAATTTACAATGATGATTCAATCAGCGAATCAGAAGGTTACAACTATACAGACCCAACTGCAAACGAGTGGGATAAGAGCGTAACAGCAAAACTGGGCATAGAAGACTCCGCTTCGGGGTTCTACCTTTGGGGTGACCTCGAGAACGACTCGTACGATGCGTGGTACCGCTACTTCGACAGTTCGGGCACGAGGTGGGACGGCTACTACGACCGCAGTAGCGGCTCTGTCCGCGTTGTTTGCATAGCTAATTAAACCGTAAAAAAGCCGGATATTATTCCGGCTTTTTATTGTGATATAATTTCGGTATGGAATTGGCAGAGATTTATCAATCAAAAATGTTTGGCGGGGTTGAAAATTTTTCTCCAAAAATTTCTTTTGAAGTTTTTCCACCAAAGAATAATGATATTTCCCAACTTTTTGAGGAGTTGAGGATACTAAAGAGTTTCGATCCTGTTTTAATTTCGTTGACTTATGGTGCAAATGGCGGGTTAAACAGGTTTTCATTTGAAGATTTGAAGAGTATTCGAGATTTGGAATTTAATTTAATGCCACATTTTACTTGTGTTTCTTCTTTGCGTTCGGAAATAGAAGATCACATAATTGCAATTGAAAATCTTGGTATTGAAAATATTTTGGCACTTCGGGGAGATATTCCGGAGTATATTGATCAGACAAGTCTTGATTTTCGACATGCGAATGAACTTGTAGAGTTTATTAAAGAAAAAACGACGCTTTCTATAGGTGTTGCAGGTTATCCGGAAGGTCATATCGAAAGTCCGAATCTGATATCGGATATCAAAAATCTTAAGAAAAAAGTTGATGCCGGTGCGAGTGCAATTTTTACGCAGTTATTTTTTGATAATAATAAGTTTTTTCATTATGTTGAAAAAGTTTGTGCCAGTGGCATTAATCTTCCGGTTGTTGCGGGAATTATGCCTATTCGTAGTGCTTCTCAGATAGAAAAGATGACTTCTATGGCAAGGGTAAGTTTCCCGAAGAAATTGAAAGACGATCTTGAAAAATTCCCTGAGGATGCAAAAAAAATTGGTACTGAATATGCGATTAAGCAATGTCTTGATTTGATTGAATTTGGGGTTTGCGGCTTGCACTTTTTTACTCTTAATCATTCGGATCAGGTTTCAGAGATTTTAGAAAATATTTTATAATTGACAAATAAAAGGAGAAAATATGGAAAATCTAAACAATTACATTGAACACACATTGTTAAAACAAGATGCTAAAGAATCGGATTTGCTAAAACTTTTTGCAGAAGCAAAGGAAAACCATTTTTATGGAGTTTGTGTAAACCCGTGTTATGTGAAACTTGCAAAAGAAAACCTTAAGGATAGCGAGGTAAAAATAGTTACGGTAATTGGTTTTCCTCTGGGAGCAAACACAACGGATGTTAAAGTTTTTGAAACGAAAAAGGCTATTGAAGATGGTGCAGATGAAATTGATATGGTAATCAATGTTACAAAGTTGAAAGATCGAGAAAAAGATTTTATCGTAAACGAGATTAATTCTATAAAAAGAGCTTGCTCCGGTCATAATTTAAAGGTTATTATAGAAACTGATCTTTTGACAAAGGAAGATATTGTTTATGCTTGCCAATGTGCAATATCTGGCGGTGCTGATTTTGTCAAAACATCTACGGGATTTGTGAAAGGCGGCGTGGGAGCTAAAGCAGAGGATGTTGAATTAATGTTTAATACGGTTAAAGATTCAGGATTGAGTGTAAAAGCATCCGGTGGCATTCGCGATAAACAGACTGCCTTAGATATGATAAATGCGGGAGCATCACGACTTGGAACAAGTTCCGGTGTGAAAATCGTTAATTAATAATCAAGTTTTAAAATTAATAAACCGGCTTATAATTCTTTTGAGTTAATGCTGTAGCAATGATAATCATCACGGATAATTCTTGAACAATGACAAGTAAGGAACTCAACAAAATATTATGTAAACGAATAGTTGAATTACGGAAAAGGCATAATTTGACTATGGAAAAGTTTGCTTACCAGAGTGGCATTGCAAAAGGCGGCTTAAGTGAAATTGAAAGAGGTATGAAAGAACCAAGAGTTTACACTATTTTAAAAGTTTGTGCAGGACTTGGTATTTCCGTACAAGAGTTTTTTGATTTTAAAGAAATTAACGATTTTACAGATAATATGTAAAAAAATCCCTGCCATTTGGCAGGGTTAAATTTCTTCAGGAATTTAGGAATAGGAATTTCTCTCTTCTTTTTTAGTTAAACGGAAAATATTCTCTCTTATTATCACTCGCATTTATTTAATGCTCTCATATATAATAAAGTATATACTTATTATATAATTTCAGAGTCCCTAAATTCTGTTACAAAACTTAAAAAATTAAGTCAAAGCAAAGGTCATATCTGCTTCGACACAAACTTTGCCGTCAACTGTGCCAATGCCGTGAGCTTTGCAGATTGGTCCTTTTAGTTTTGTAAGTTCAATTGACATCTCAAATTTGTCACCTGGTCTTACAATATTTTTAAATCTTGCGTTTTCAACACCGGCATAGAGTGCTAATTTCCCTTGAAACTGAGGCAACTTAAGCAAAATCGGAGCTGAACATTGAGCCATAGCTTCCAGTTGCAAAACTCCCGGCATAACAGGATTTCCCGGGAAATGTCCTTGGAAAAATTCTTCATTCATAGTTAGATTTTTGTATCCTTTGCAATATTTGCCGGGAACACATTCCGTTATTCTATCAACCAACAAAAACGGGTATCTGTGCGGAAGCATCCCCATTATTTGTTGAATATCCATGCTAAAAGCTTCTTGTGTAATTTCTTCTGACATAATTTTCTCCTTTTTTATATTTCTATTAATTTATCTTTTAAAATTTTTGCCACTTTTACGTGAACCGCGTGTCCTGCTTCTTTTGCCAAAATCTGGCAGTTAAGTTTAAGTGGATTTATGCCGGTAAGGTACAAATCTCCGATCAAATCAAGCATTTTGTGTTTAATCGGTTCATTTTCACTGCGAAGTTCTGTTGTATATGTTCCATCATCCATAAACCCAAGGGTATTATCGATGTTGGCACCTTGTGCAAAACCAAGCATCTGATACTTTTTCAAATCGTGATAAAACCCAAAAGTCCTTGCCGCAATAATTTCATCTTTATTTTTAGGGTCAAAATTTACAAATCGACGTTGAAGCCCGGTATGATTGTAATTCACAGCATAAGAAATAAACAATTCTTTATCCGGCAATATGACAAGGCTCGTCTTACCATTAAGGTAATAAACCGGCTCAGAAACGGTATAGTGTTTTTCTTTGGAAAAAATTGGTTTTGTAGTACCTACCTTTTTAAAAGCTTCAACCCAAAGTTTTGAACTACCGTCAAGAATAGGGACTTCTTCTTCTGACATGCATATATCTGCTGAATCAATTTCACAGAAAGCTAACGCCGCAGTAAGATGTTCTGTCAGCATTGCTTTTGAATTTTTATTCCCGAGTACGACACAATGATCAGTTGCCAGAACACTATCGATATTTGCATCAAATGATTCTTGACCTTTTACAAAATATCTTATTTTACCGGCTTCAGACGGAAAAATCGTAACCTCACAGGTTTTATTCTTCATCAAACCGTTACCGGATACTTTTACTTCTTTTTTGAGTGTAATCATAATTCTTTATTTATATTTTCTTCAAATTCTTTAAGAAGCGGCTCATATTTTCTGAATTTTGCGAAAATATCTTGAGCATCTTTCATTGTTTTAAGCTGTTTAATAAAATCTTTTCTCGGAACAGCAGGAATACCCACAATAATTGATTTTGGCGGGAACGATTTTGTAACACCTGCTTTAGCTGTAATAATTGTGTCACTTCCAATTTCAATATGATCTGCAAGCCCTGCTTGACCTGCGATAACAACTCTATCACCGATTACACAGCTTCCTGCAATACCAACTTGAGAAACGATCAAACAACCTTTACCTATTCGGCAATTATGACCGATCATAACAAGATCATCAATTTTTGTATTATCACCAACAACTGTATTCTCGATAGTTCCACGATCGATTGTTGAATTTGCACCGATTTCTACATTATTACCGATTACAACTGAACCAATTGAAGGAATTTTAAATATAACTTGTTCAACATTTTCGTCTTTAATTTCACCATCTTTGCGTGCATTTTCAATATTATTAGGATTTTCTGTTACGAAACTAAAACCGTCAGCACCCAAAGAAACACCGTGATGAAGAATAACATCGTTTCCGACCTGAACTCTATCCCCAATATTTACATTTGGATGGAAGAAACAATTATTGCCAATTTTTACACCGCTTCCGATATAAGAATTTGCTAAAATCTTTGTATTATCACCAATTACAGCATCAGCTGAAATCACAACATTTGGTCCTACACATACATTCTGACCAAGTTTTGCACTCGGATCAACAACAGCAGTAGGATGAATATCTTTGTTCACAACCGGTGGAACATAAAACAAATTTAACAACTTCATCATTGCAAGACGAGGTCTTTCAACTTCTATAGTAGTGAGTCCATCAATTTGTACCCCCAAAGGAACAAGTGCAGCTCTGGCTTTTGATTTTGCAAGATTAGCAATCTCATCTTCTCCAAGAGCTAAAGCCAAAGTGTTCTCGTCACTCAAAAGTGGAGGTGCAATATGTGTAATTTCCGGACTTTGTGCCTTTGTTAACATACCGCCTACAATTTGTGTAATTTCATCAACCGTAAATGATTTCATTATTTATTCTCCTTATTTTAATCGTAAGTTGTGAGTCGTGAATCGTGAAGGTCAATTCACGATTCACAATTTATGCGATTTATCAATTTTGTCGTGGATTTTCCATCCACAAACTCAATAAATTCAACTCTTATGCCATTTTTTTTCATAATATCAGCTTCGGGTAGAGTCTCCATTGTGTAATCAGCACCTTTTGTATAAACATCGGGCTTGATTTCGTCAAGCAAATCTCGCGGGCTATCCTCGTCAAACAATACTACATAATCAACACAAGATAAAGCACACAAGATTTCAGCTCTGTCATTTTCGTTATTTATCGGGCGAGAAGGACCCTTTATACTGCGTACAGATTTGTCAGAATTTAATAAAACAATAGAATAATCCGCAAAGGATTTTGTTTTTTGTAAATAGCGTACATGACCAACATGCAAAATATCAAAACATCCGTTTGTAGCAACCGTAGTCTTGCCGCTCTTTCTAAGCTTGTCAACAAAATCAGCTATGTTAGTTCGGTTTAAAACCTGCCCCATAAGATATCCCTCTTCGTCTAATTATTATACATAAAAAGAACCGGAGGGATACGTATTATTAACAAAAAGTAATATTAGTTATCCGCCAGGCAAACGAACCTGGTACCGGAGTAATCGCGACTGTAGTAGCTACCACCGTACGTGTGACCACTGTTGAAGGTGCGGAAGCGAGAGCCATTGCTCGTACTCGAGTACTCCTCTGACGACCACAGGGTGAAGTACGACACAGAAGAAGGGTCAATGCCCAGTTTTGCTACTTCTGTAGTATCCCAGCTTGCTGATACACCGGTGTCGTATGCACTAATTGAGCCTGCTTTGCTTGGATAAATCACCTTAGCTATGTTCGCCAGTTCTGTCATGGTTGGTAGGTGTCCTCCCATGTCTTTGCAAGCTACCAACGCTCCTACCCAGTAGTCACTTTCTCCTGAGTATGGGCAGTGAGTAATTTCAGGATACTTAGAATTTCCTAAGTAAGTTGAACAATCCATTGCCGGTGGATCTGTTAGTCCGTCGGTTTGTTTAATAATATT
>JAFUUC010000095.1 GCA_017471365.1 bacterium | reverse complement strand
GATCTTTGTAATCTTCATGTACTTACTTAATTCTTCTACAAATTCAGCGGTACTACTGTAGGTATTGTTAATCCCGCCATGCAAGTCGAGCATATTCAAGCCTTGAATTAATTTAGCTTCGGTGACTTTCTTTTGGTTGCCGTCAACTTTTTCGTTCACTTTTGCGATCAGTGTTGGCAAAGTAAGTGCTGCGACTACACCGATAATTGCAAGGGTGATCAGAACCTCTGCCAAAGTAAAGGCTGCCTTACCCCTAACGGGGTTGGCACCCACCTCAATCCTCCCTCGAAGGGAGGAATTCTTTTCTGTGGCAGTGTGGTTGCCCATTGCGGGGAACAGACCCACCCTCATTCCCTCCCTAGCTAGGGAGGGAAGTCCTTTCAGTGGTGGCATGATTGTGTACGTAGTACCCTCTCCCACAAGTGGCGAGGGGAATTTAACCTGTTGGGGTAGTAACCCAAACCTGCGTTTGCTACATTCACTTCCTGAAAATGAGGAAGCATGTTCAGTAACTTGATCTTTAAACATTTTAATTCCTTTCTATATATAATTAGCTATGGTTAATTATCTATACACAATATAACATATTTATCTAATATTGTCAATATGGAGACGTCTTGCAAGTCTAAAAAAGAGCTTTTACTCTGCACCATTGGCAAAATTGTTCGAGAAAAAAGAAAGGAATTGAATAAAGGGATTCTCCTGTTGAGTTATGAATATGACATACCAAATACCTCGCTTGCAAAACTGGAGAAAGGTGAACGAGATGTCCAAATTACAACTTTGTGGAAGCTTGCAGAGGCTCTCGGAATGAATTTTAGCCAGTTTGTCGATGAACTCGAAAAACGTTTACCAAAGAATTTTAAACTGACAGATGATTAAAAATAAATTTGATATAACTTTTCATTTTGAACTTTTTAGGTTATAATCCTCGTAGGATTATTTTTTTGTGAAAGGTTATTATATATGAACAAGAGTCAATCAACAGGTATGTACGTTATTCTGGCAATTATTGTAGTGGTATTTATTTCTACAATTTTTATGACTGGTCCTGAAACAAGTACAACTGAAATTTCTTATACAAATTTTTTAACGAAACTTGAAAATAAAGATTTTTCTAAAATAGAAAAATACAATGATATAATCATTGCAATTCCTAAAGATCAGCCTAAACAGCAGCCTGAGACTTCAGAAGATAAACCTGATACAACTTCTCCATTTTTAAATCCGAATACAACTATAAATAGGTTACCTTTACACCAATATAAAGTGCAGATTCCAAGTGGAGATTATGATTTGATGCGTAAGTTGAACACTTCGGGTGCGGATGTAAATGTAAAAAAAGCTCCGGAATCTAATAAAATGGCATGGAATTTAATAACAGCAGTTATAATTCTTGCATCATTGGGTTTTATGGTTAAGGCGGTTCAAGTAGGCGGCGGTCAGGCAATGTCTTTTGGTAAAAGTAAAGCAAAAATGCTTTTAGACAGCAAAGTTAAAACAACGTTCAAAGATGTTGCAGGCATTGATGAAGAAAAAAAAGAACTTGAGGAAATCGTAGATTTTCTAAAAAATGGCGAAAAATATATAAAACTTGGTGCAAAAATTCCGAAAGGAGTTCTTCTTGTTGGTCCCCCTGGAACAGGTAAAACATTAATGGCTAAGGCTGTTGCCGGTGAAGCTAATGTACCGTTTTTTTCAATTTCAGGTTCTGATTTTGTAGAAATGTTTGTTGGTGTGGGTGCAAGTCGCGTTCGAGACCTTTTTGAACAGGCGAAAAAACATCAGCCATGCATAATATTTATAGATGAAATTGATGCAGTAGGGCGTCAACGCGGAGCTGGTTTGGGTGGCGGTCACGACGAAAGAGAGCAAACTCTAAACCAATTGCTTGTAGAAATGGATGGTTTTGATGCTAATACAAATATAATTGTTATCGCCGCAACAAACAGACCGGATATATTAGATAATGCATTGTTACGTCCGGGAAGATTCGACCGTCAAATATACATAAACTCTCCTAACGTCAAAGGACGCGAACAAATACTAGAAGTTCACGCTAAAAATAAAAAGCTGGATAAAGACGTGGATTTAAAAATTTTAGCTAAAAGAACTCCTGGATTTTCAGGAGCTGATTTGCAAAATCTTCTTAATGAAGCGGCACTTTTGGCTGCCCGTCAAAACAAGAATTTGATCACAATGGACGATGTTGATGCATCTATTGACCGTGTAATTGCAGGTATAGAAAAGAAAAGCAAGGTTATGACTGACGAAGATAAGGAGCTAACATCATATCACGAAGTCGGTCACGCATTGATAGATAAACTCTTACCAGATGCGAATGAACTTCACAAAGTTTCAATAATTCCGAGAGGAATGGCTCTGGGTGTAACATGGACTCGTCCAAAAGATGAAAGTGTTCATGTTAGTAAAGCTAAATTGATGGCTCAAATTACAATGGCTTTAGGCGGACGTGCAGCAGAAGAAATTATTTATGGCAAAGATCGCGTAAGCACAGGAGCTTCTCAGGACTTAAAAAACGTTACTGATACTGCGAAAAAAATGGTAACAGCCTGGGGAATGTCAGACAAGCTTGGAACTGTTGTTTATGGCAAGAATCAAGAAAATGTGTTTATGGGTAGAGACTTTGGACACCAAAGAGATTACTCTGAACAAATTGCATATGAAATAGATACAGAGATTAAAAGAATTGTTGATGAACGCTATGAAGAAGCAAAGAAACTTTTAACGGAAAACAGAGACATGCTCGAAGCCATTGCCAGAGAACTACTTGAAAAAGAAACTATTGAAGATAAAGAATTTCAAGAAATTATGGATAGAGTAAAGAGTGCAAGACAGTCGGCTTAAAATTACAAAAAATTCTAAACTTTTTGTACTTCTTAAGAATTATAAAGATTTAAAAGAGGTTCAGAATTTTGATTGTGATATTTTTGCTGTGGACTTTAGCATAACTTCAGAAAATGATATTGAAGAAGCTAAAAATATCTTAAAGTCTGTCCTACCTAAAATAACAAAACCTTTGATGGTTCGTGGCTCAGGCAAAGCCGATATTGATAGTAAACTGTTGCCATATTTAATTAAAAATCTCGATCGTAAAAATTGTATAATATCTTTTGCTACAGAAGCAAATTATAAGGATATAATTCCATACATAATAGAAGGAGAGCATTATATAGTTTTAAAAACTCCAATTGATTTAAATTTAGCAAAAGAACTGAATATTTTATCAATAGATTTGGGGTTAAATAAAGATAGAATTATTATGAATACTGATATTGGAGGTTTAGGCTACGGATTTGAATACGGCTATAGTATTATGGAAAAAGTTGTAATCGAAGGTAATAAGGGAGATATTTACCTTAATATGCCTTTAATTTCAGAAGCTCCAATAGAATCTTTAAAAACAAAAGAAGCACGGGTTAAAAATTATCCGCAAAACTGGGGAGAACTTGAAGATAGGGCAAGAATGATCGAACTATCATCCGCCGCAGGAGCTTTGTCTGCCGGAGCAAATTTAGTTGTCATAAAATATCCTGAAAATATGAAAATAATGAGAGGGTTGGTATAAAATGGAAATGACCGGACTTCAAATTTTTAAATACCTGCCCGGGGCAAAAAAAACTCCAGAAGCTAATTGCAAAAAATGCGGCTGTCCGACTTGTATGGCTTTTGCAATTAAGCTTGCAAAAAAAAATATTAACATAGAACAATGTCCGTTCGCAGAAGAAAATTTTAAAATTCAATATCTTCAAAATATTAAACAACCGCAAAAAACGATAGAAATTCAGGGTTTAAAAGTCGGAGGGGAAAATGTCCTTTTCAGGCATGAAAAAACTTTTGTTAATCCACCATTACTTACAGTTATCGTAGATTGCGAACAAAATAATTACCAAAAGTTAATCGATCGTATTTGTAACTTTGAGATAAAAATAGTTAACGAAACCGTAAAAGTTGACCTTATTGTACTGAAAAATTTTAACGGAAAGAGATTAAATACAACAATTCCTACAATTAGCTGGGAAGAATTGAATAATAAAAATTTAAAAATTATAAAAGAAACAAGCTTTAAAGATACAAAAGACATATTAATAAATACAAGAACAAAAGCTATTCTTGAAAAGGATGAAGATTCTTCAAATCCTATTTGTGTTTATATATCCGATACAGATGTTTTTAGCGTTTGTACCAGAGCAAGTTTTTACATTTGTAAGTACGCAAATATGATTATATTCGAAAATTTTGATGAACTGATGTTTTCGACCTTGTTAACACTTAGGCAAAATATTTTTACAGATCCACAAAAAAATTTACAGGTTGACTCAGGACTTTACAAATTTAATGATCCGGATGAAAATTCAATAATCTTTTTGACAACTAACTTTGCACTTACATTCTTTGCAGTTGCAAATGAGTTAGAAAATCTTGATGTTCCATCTTATCTGATTGTAATTCCCGCAGAAGGGATGAGTGTTTTGACAGCCTGGTCAGCTGAAAAATTTACTGCAAAAATCGTTGCCAAAACAATAGAAAATTTAGGCATAAAAAACAAAATTAAAACGCGAAATATAATTATTCCTGGGCTATTATCCTATATAAAGGAAGAACTACACCAAGAAGTTCCTGATTACAATTTTATTGTAGGAACACATGAAGCTTCTGATATTTGCGAATTTGTAAAAAATTTAACCATTAATAATTAAAACTACAATCTCTCCTCGTTTTAAATTGATTTGTAATTTTCCTTTTTTAAATTCAGGCATTGAGGTAATTTTTATAGGAACAATCGACATTTTTCTACTAATATTAGAAATTTTTACACTAGCTTTTTGCGAATTTTCAAAGTCTAAATTTCCTAAAGTCAAAATACGTTTTTTATTATATTCAAACATATATGCAAAAACTTTTTGGTTTTTAATCTTTAGTGGTGTAAATTTTCCATTATTCAAAACAGGCAAAATAGTTAATTTTACATTATTACCCAAAAGAAAATTGTTTCTTATATCAACGTTATTCCCCCCCGGTTTTCGTGAAAAATTAAAGATATCAATTTGTCCCCGATGTGTAAAATATATATCATCATCTGTATTAGTTGAGTCTGCCGGCTTGTTTTGCTTTTGGTAAACGTAATCATCACCTGTTTGAAAACCATCAACAAAATAAGAATTAACCGGTAAAGTTGCACTCAGCCAAATCATCATATTACTTAATTCCGGTCCTTTAATCAAAATTGGGCTTACTTCATCATGAGTTGAAAAACTCCCAATTACTGATTTACCGTATTTTTCTGTTTCATTTAATGTATAGGATATCTGAGAATAAAGTTCCTTAGAATTATTCCAATTTTTTAAATTAAAAAATGAACCGTAATACCCGTCAAAGCCTGCATTTAATAATTTGTCATAAGATGTGAAAACACCATAATTTGAAACAGGATCTTTCCAAGATTCTGAAGCCTCAGCCAACCATAAAAATTCAGGATCCTTTTCCCTGGAATATTTTATCAATTCTTTCCAAAACAATTCAGTTTTTGAAGTCGCAACATCAGCTCTTATACCATCAAACCCTAATTTCATGACCATTTTTACAAAATCTTTATAAGTCCCAAAAACATTTATATCTATTTTATCTTTACTTCCAGGATTTAAAAGTCTTACATCAGTCCAATCAGCCGGAATTACAGGCTCACCAGAAACTCCTTTCACAAATAAATCAGGACGCTGTAAAAATAAATCGTATGAAGCACAAGCCGGTAAATCCGCAATTACACTTATTCCTCGCAAATGTGCCTCATCAACAAACTTTTTTGCCTGTTGTTCAATGGTCAAATCAGAATTTTCATCATACATATCCGGGTTTAATGAAGCAAAATCCGAAGCAGAATAAAGACTTCCTGCCGTACCCAAGGCTTTTAATTTTCCAGTTGGAGTAATCGGAAGTACATGCAAAGTATTTACCCCTAAATTTTTCAACTCATCAAGCCTATTAATCGCATTCAAAAACGTTCCTCGTTTTTCTCCGGAATTTTCTTGAATAAAACCATCTCCGTTAAAATCCTGAGAATTAAATGACCTTATGTTTACAGCCAGAATTACTGTTTCATTATTTAGAAATTTTGTCCTCAAATTATTTTGCCAATCGGAAGAAAATGCCGCAGGACAAAACAACAAAGTAACCAAAACTGAGCTGAAAAATTTGTTGAAAATATTCATTTTAACCTTTATTAATTTTCAGGGATAATCAAAACTTGGTCAATGTTTATATGATCTAAACTAGTTAGGTTATTTGCCTGTTGAACTTTTTGAGCTAACTCCGGAGAATAAGTCCCATAATAATGCCTGATTATTCCTTCAATAGTTTCACCGGAAGCAACAGTATGCTGCTTAGCATTCGAAACATTCACCGGCTGTTGAGTTTCAGATTGTTGTTGAACTGGTGCAACATTATCATTTTCATCCGGAACAATAACTCTCGCTTCCTCCTGATTATCATCCTGCGACGAAGATGTCACACTTTCATTATTAAAAGATGGAATGGAAATATTGACATCCGGTTTTGATGCAAAATATCCGAATATTCCAACACAAGAAAGAGTTACAACAACACCACAGATAAATCCTAATGTAACGTACCATGCAGGAGAACCCGAATTAAATTGTGCTGTTTTAAAACTCTGCCAAAGTAAATCAATTTCTTGAGATTTGCTGGAAGAAGTTTCTTCACCAGAACGGTAGTATTCTTCCGGACTTTTCGTTTCTTCAGTCGGAGAATTTTCTCCAATATTTTCAATAATATCCATATTTTCCCTGGAAAGCATAGATCTAATTAATGTTGAACTTTTCATAAATACCTCACTACCCAAATTGTATATCTTACACGATATCACAAAAATAGATATTACACAAGTCATTTATGTAAACAAAAAAGAACCCTGCAAAAATTTTGCAGGGTTCTTATAAACAAACTCAAACTATTTTACAAGTTCTTTGAATTTCTTACCAGCTGAGAAAGCAGGAACTTTCTTAGCAGCAATTTTCAAAGTAGCACCTGTTTGAGGGTTTCTACCGGTTCTAGCTGCTCTCTTGCGAGATTCAAAAGTACCGAAGCCAACCAAAGTAACTTTTTGACCTTTAGAAACAGTTTTTTCAATTGTATCTAGAACAGCTACTAAAACGTCAGCAGTTGCCTTTTGAGAAACTTTTGATTTTTTTGATACTTCTTTTACTAATTCTTCTTTGTTCATTACGAACCTCCTTCTTCCTTTTACCACGGACCATCTTCCGCAGTTTTGTAATCGACTCAATCATTATAGCATTTTTCCTAGGGCTGTCAAGGCTTTTAAAGAAAAAATATTCCCAAACTAAACAATAACAATATATATCAGGTTATATACCCGCAAAACATATGCTGCGAGAGGCTTTTACTAATTGTTTAATTTCGCAAATTTCACATTTTGGTAGAAATATTGCAGAATTTGGTATGCATTATAGCCTTGTTTCGCCAAATTATTTGCCCCATTTTGAGACATGCCAACTCCATGCCCTTTCTTGCCAACCTCATCATCAAACGACGGTACCGAGTGCAAATAAGGTAAAGAGCTACCCCAAGCTGCTGTATTTGTCATTCCACCTGCTGATGCCGAATAATAAGCAGAAATTATTTTCATATCATATGTTAAAACAAGACCTTCAGTTTCATCTATAACTTTATTTGTTTTGCTGGTTTCAGCAGAGGCTCCGCCATAAGCTTGATCTTCAGTATTATCTTTCAAATCATAGCCATATTTTGCTTGCTTGCCGAGATTTGCCAATGCATAACTTCTTGCGGCAATGGCTTGTGCCTTTAATGCTTCATATTCCCAGGATGAAGGCATTTCAGACGGCAAAACACCTTTTAGATAATCTTCTAAATCAACATCATTGATAACGGTTAATTTACCATTTGAAACTTTTAACATAAGTTTGCCGCGATACCATTTACCTTTTGTACTTATATAACCATCTACATCAGGTTTTGCCACTACAGATTCTGTACCCAAATTATAATAATGTCCGCCACTTTTAATCGCTAATTTCCCGTTATAAACGACAATTATATAACCTTTCATTCCATCGAGGGTGCAAACTGTTTTATTTGTGTGAACATCGATTATTCGACCATTAACATTAGTACCAATACCGGCTTGATCAACCTGGGTTAACAAGCCAATTTTTATCGCATTTGCAGGAGATGCTGTTATTAAATTTAGTGCTATGACTGCTAATATTGTTAAAATCTTTTTCATTCAACCTCAATTGTACCAATTTGAAAGCATATGTAATGAACCAAAAGGATGATTTTATTTTTGATATATTCTTACATAATTCCAATAACTTCTCAAAACTTTTTTAACATAATTTTTTGTTTCTGAATATGGGATTTGTTCAACAAATTCGTCTATATCCGAATAGGAAATCGAATCTTTCCATTTTGTAACAGAGCCAACTCCTCCGTTATAAGCGGCTACTGACAAAACATCGTTATTTTGCAACATGTTTCTCAATGAAGAATAATATATATTTCCAATTTTTATATTAAGTTCCGGGTTAAACAAGCCTGTGGTGTTGAAATTTAAACCATTCTTTTCTCCAATTTCTCTTGCAGTTGCCGGCATTAATTGCATCAACCCCATAGCACCAACACTACTTTGAGCATACATATTGAAATAGCTTTCTTCTTTAATTATTGCCATAATCAAAGCATCATCGTTTTTATATTTTGGAGCATTTGCAAGAACTTGTTTGTAATAATTTTGAGGATAAATTAAACGCCAGCGTAAATCATTTTTTACAGGCTTATCCTTCAATTGTTCCATAGCTTTTTGTGCAGTGTGTACCGAAACAGAGTAATTTCCTTTCTGATATTCTACCCAACTTTTTACGAATTCGTCTTTCGTAAATTTTGGGATCATATCGTAATCTCCAACCTTAATTAATGAGTAAATCATACTTCCTTTTGCAGGAAATTTATACGGATAAATTACGGGCTTTAATTCTAAATCGCTTCTAATTACAGCGGCACTCACACCTTTCAAAATCCAATAAGCTCTATAAGCATAATAAGAATCCGGGAATTTGTTTATAACATCTTGATAGTATTTGCTGTCATAAATTTTTCCTTCCCAAAACATTACCATCGGGGCGTAGTCTCCGTCAGGAAATTTTTCTAAATAAGTTAAACCGACCTGTTTTGCACTTGAATATTGCCTGTTTTCAACCGTACTAAAAAATATGTTTGCAAGTGCGTCTTGTGCATAATCCGAATTTTGGTAATTGTTATAGAGTTCGGTATAGCAGGCGGTTTCTGACTCTTTTGGGGAATTTGCACACTTTACATTCCAAATATAATCTTTGCCTTTGCCGTTTGCAATGGAAAACAATTTTGAGGCAGCAGCATATTTATCATTTTTATCCTCTAAATATGCATCTACCGCAAGTTTGTAATCCTCCGTTTCTACTGCATTTGCATATTTTGAAACACCACTTTCTACGAGATTGTCTGCCTTAGCCTTATCATTTGTTGAATAAGAATTTAGAGCTTGCGTAGTCCAACTGTCACTTAATTCTGTTTTCGCCAAAACCTCTTTTGCTTGGTCATAAAACTTTGTAAAGTAGTATGCTTTTGCCACAAGATTGTAATCTTTAGAACTTAAATCAGGGTTAAACTTTATCCATGAATTTGCAACGGCTGCTGCTAGTCTGCCATCAGAATATTTTTGCAAGTAAGTCCTAAATGCGTTTTCTATTTGATTTTTTTTTGTCTGAGAGACACCCTTGTTTGAATAGCGAAGATTTATTGAATCAATTTTCGCAATATAATATTCCGAAGCAATTCTGTAATTTTCATTATCAGAATTTCGAACGGAATGGAAGTACCTTTTTGCAAGTCTAGGATCAGAATCTACAAGAATTTGTCCTGCTTCATAACGAGCTTCTATGCTCAATCTGCTTGCAGGATAGTGCCTTAAAAGCGTTTGATATGCACGAAGTTGAGAGTGTTCATCACCGAGTGCTTTTGCACAAAGTGCCTGCCTATAAAGAGCTGTAGGCTTTAACTTTGACAATACACCAACTTTTGAAAAAAGATAATAGGAATTTGAATAATTGCCATTTTGAAAATCTCTGAGTGCTTCCTTGTAAATTTTATTCGTATATTCAGGCGTCTGAAAAACCTTAAGAAAATAAATTCCGGCAAGGAAACAAAAAATAATTATAACAAATTTTATTATATTTTTATCTGACATAAAGCCCAAATCAATTTTAACAAAAGTAAAAATTTTATTCCAATACAAGCATGACTATTCTATATTGGGTATTATATCATATAATCAAAATAAAAAAGGGAAATAGATGCTTACAAACATTCAAAAAGGCTTGATTGCCCTCGGTATAAACGTTGTAATACTTGCAGTCTGCTTCAAATTAATTGACATTGTAGACAAAAAAATAACAAATAAAATTCGTAGTCAGGAATCAAATTCTCCACTTTTAAGATTTTTACCAATACTGATGAAACTTTTAAAAGTTGTATTAGTTTTCATCGCAGTGACCGGTATATTACAAAGTCAAGGCTATTCTGTTTCTTCAATAATCGCCGGCTTTGGAATAGGTGGTTTGGCTGTCGGCATGGCAGCAAAAGAAACTATTGCTAATGTATTTGGTAGTATTTCTATTTTATCCGATAGAGTTTATAAAATTGGAGACTATGTGAAAGTAAACAACATAGAAGGCTACGTTGAAGATATAAATATCAGATCGACAAAAATAAGAGATCTGGATAATTTTCTTATAACCGTACCTAATAATGTTGCAGCAAATGCTGTTATAACTAATGTTTCAAAGGCTAAAAAACGACTTTTGCGTGTAAGCTTTGGTGTTACATACTCGACAAGCAATGAAAAAATTAAGCAAGCCCATGAAATTTTAAAACGTATCGGAACTGAACATAAAGATATACACAATGACTTTACCATTGCAGTTCATGATATGGGTGAAAGTTCAATTAATATAAGATTTATGGGTTACATAAAATCCGGTTCATATTTTAAATTTTTAACCGTTAGAGGAGAATTTTTGGAACTTGTGATCAAGGCTTTCCGTGAAGCTGAAATTGATTTTGCATTCCCTTCTCGCTCTGTCTATATAGAAAGTGCTAAAAATGAAAATTAAAATTATTGCACTTGGAAAAATTAAAGAAAAATTCCTCAAAAGCGGCATCGATGAGTTTTTGAAAAGACTTACTCCCTATTCTCCTGTATCGATTGTTGAAATTCCACCTATAGAAATTAAAGATATTAGTCTTAAAGATAAAACTTTATTAGCTGAAGGATTAAAAATTCTGGCAAATATTAAACCAACAGATTATGTTATAACGATGGAAATAAAAGGGAAGGAATTTTCCAGTGAAGAATTTGCACAGAAAATCGAAGAACTGACTAATTCCGGAACTCAAGAACTCGTATTTGTAATAGGTTCATCTTATGGAATTGGCAAAAATGTTTCAGATAGAGCGAATTTAAAAATGAGTATGTCCAAAATGACTTTTTTACACGAATTTGCAAGACTTTTACTTGTGGAACAAATCTACCGAGCATTCAAAATCATAAAAAATGAAACATATCACAAATAGTATAATTTGCTGTCTTATACACCGTCGATATTTCTTGACAAAACTTATGAACTATAAGAGAATACTTATGCCGAAATTCGGTGTAGGGTAGCAGCCCCGAACCTCCAACTGCTTCACACCCTTGGAATGTGACAATAGGGGCAGAAAGGAGGCTCAATGATGAAAGAGGTAATTAAAAAAGCCCTCGCACTGCTAGGGCTTTTTTTAGAAATTATTTCTATCGTTATTTAGGGATGTGAACAACCGGTTAGGGTAAGCTTACAAAACTCTAGCCGGTTCCCTACATATATTATTTACGATGTTTTAACTTTTGTCAAGTGTTAGGATATATTTACGTACTATTTTTCTACAAATTCAATTTTGTATCCGAGAATATCTGCGATTTCGCGAACTTCTTCAAAGCGGACAGACCTGTTGACTAATTTATTTGATAGATTTTTAATGGACATTTTCATTCCGCGGCTAGTCATTATTTGAGCAACTTTCGTCATAGTCATTGCCCTACGTGCTAGCATAACTTTTATATCTTCTCTAATGCCCATAGGAATATTCTATTTTATTGATATTATTCTACAAATATATTACTCTTTTCTATTATTAATAGAATATTCTAATAATAGTAGGAATAAGATGAACAAAAAACAACTCGAAATAGTAAGTAAACTCAATGACATTATTGAGCGGTTAAACGTAGAACAGCTGTGGTTAGAGATAGCTCTAACTTTTAATCAGAATGAAAAAAACACTAAAAACAAAATTTTAATCAACCAAATTCTAAAAATTCATAATAACAATATCGAATTTGTCGATGATTGTTGGAGCGATATGAGAAATTTGTTGTGATATAATAAAGGCAGAGAAGGAGAGAATATGCAAATTTACGAATTTAACCTGCCGATTGATGAATTGAAAAAACGCACACACAAAGATTATCTTGTAACCAAGAAATTTTTAAAACCGGATTCTGCTGAATATTTAGCTCTTGCGGAAGGTGACAAACAAGCTCTCAAACATCTTGTCAAAGCAGCTTCAATACTTGAAAAAATCAACATGCAAATAGATTGCAAACATAATCTACCGTTCAAAGAATTTCTTGATGCAGAGATTTCAAAGGGTAGTGAGCAGGCAAAACTAACAAAAATTTTATTTGATGCACAAAAAGGCATAAATGCTATAGACACTATGTCCAATCCTATCAGACTCGCAAAGGGGATTGATGAAAAATTAGGCAAAGGGGTTTATCCTGAAGATCTTTCTAAAGAAGAATTTCATGCAGTTTTGATACGTATGATTAAAGACGGCAAAACTGAAGAAGTACGAAATATTCTAACCCAGCGTTCAATAGTTGTACGTGCAGCAGAGGATCTTGCCGGAATCGATTATGTTGAATATTTTAGTGAAGATTTCGCAAAAATAGCTGACGAACTTGAAGATGCCAGCAGAGTTTCGACAAATGAAGATTTCAATGTATATTTGATTCTTCAGGCAAAAGCTCTTCGCAAAGCTGATCCTATGCTCGATGCTTACGCAGACAAAAAATGGGCAGAATTACAGGACACACCTTTAGAGTTTACAATTACTCGTGAAAATTATGAAGACGAGATGACCGGTACAATTGTTGAGAACGAAGAACTTTCTAAACTTTTAAAAGAGAACAATATTTCCCCTATTCCAAAAGATTTTCTTGGTGCGAGAGTTGGAATTGTTAACAAAGAAGGTACCGAAGCACTTATGAAAATAAAGAAATATCTTCCTACGCTTGCACAAAACATGCCGTTTAGCGACGAGTACAAGCAGACAATTTCGACAGATGATGATGCACTTCAGACAATGGTTGATGTTGATATGGTTTATGCAGGAGGAGATGTAGGAGCTTATCGCGGTGGAATTACTCTTGCTGAAAATCTTCCAAACTCGGACAAACTTTCTTTAACTATTGGCGGTGGCAGAAGGAATGTTTATCACAGGCAAATTCGTTTTATAAGTGACATCGAAAAACTAAAAGAACGTCTTGATGCTATTTTAGATAAAGATCAACACAAATATTATCTTGATGAGGCAGATCACTGGTTTACAATTGGGCATGAAAACGCTCACTCGCTTGGTCCGAAAGAGGGTAGTGAAAAACTTGGCAAATATCGCAATATTATTGAAGAAAACAAAGCCGACATGGCATCTTTAGCATTTGTAGACTTGCTCACAGAACTTGGAATGTACACGCCTGAACAGCGGCTTCAAATTATTGTAACTTGTGTTGCGGATAATTTCTTAAAATCAAAACCTACACTGTCACAAGCTCACAGAGTTCGTACCGTTATGCAAAACAAATACATGTATGAACGCGGAGCATATGAAATTACTAAAGACGGTAAAATTCATGTAAATATTGACAAAGTTATTCCTGCGGCAAGGCAAATGCTCGAAGAAATTGTAAGAATACAGATTGACGGAGATTTTGCAAAAGCTGAAAAATACGTAAATGATAACTTCGTTTGGACACCTCAAATGGAAATTATTGCACAAAAACTTCAAAAAGTTAGCAAAACTCTCAATGGACGTGTAGAAAATGAATTGGCAGATGAATTATTAAAATAAAAAAAAAGAGGACATAATGTCCTCATTGGAATTAAGAATAGCTGGAAGTATGAAAAAGATTATCTATATTTAATACTTTTCATACTTCTTTTTCTATTCCCTGACAGATCAATATATTTTTTACACACGGGCTAGTTATGTTTGTTGTATTCTTTTATTATGATTTCTTTAATAACAAATCCTATTATCGCTTCAATTATACTTTTGTGCATACTTTGCCTTTGTAGGGTAAATGTTTTGCTGGCTTTAATTGTATGCTCTGTTGTTGGTGGCATAATTGGGCATATAAGTTTATCTGAAGTTATGGATATTTTCATTCACGGAATGGGTAACAATGCGGAAACCGCATTGAGTTATATTTTGTTAGGGGCGTTTGCGGCTTCAATGACTCACACAGGGCTTGCACCAATTTTATCAATGAAAATTTCTAATATAATTATGTCAAAAAAATATTTGTTGATATTCATATTAACAGGCATTGCAATACTTTCGCAAAACTTAATTCCGGTACATATCGCATTTATACCTATTCTTATTCCGCCTTTACTTGTTGTAATGAATAAACTTCGTATAGATAGACGTGCGGTTGCATGCGGACTAGCATTTGGTTTGAAAGCACCTTATATTGTAATTCCTGCTGGTTTTGGATTAATTTTTCAGGGTTTGATTGCTGATAATATGTTTCAAAACGGTGTTGAAGTTTTAAAAAATGATATCTGGAAATCAACGTGGATTCTTGGTTTGGGTATGTTTGTCGGGTTTATTATCTCTATTTTTGTAACCTATGCAAAACCTCGAACATATAAAAATATAGAAGTTGAGATTTTAGACAAAAATATGGATTTGACTTTGCATAAAAATCATTATGTAACTTTGATTGCAGCTGTTTTAACACTTATAGTACAATTATGGACCGGTTCTTTACCTTTAGGAGCTTTATTAGGACTGGCAGTAATTTTTGGATTGAAAGCTATTGACCACGACAAAATGGACAAATTAATTAATGAGGGCGTTGGTTTAATGGGGTATGTTGCCTTTGTAATGCTTGTAGCCGCAGGCTTTGCAGCAGTAATGAATGCGACAGGAGCTATTAATTCTCTTGTAAGTTCGGTAACACCATATATGATGTCAAGTAAACTTATTGCAACCGCTTTGATGCTTATTGTCGGCTTATTTATAACCATGGGAATAGGAACTTCTTTCGGTACAATCCCGATTTTGTCAGTGTTATATATCCCAATTTGCTTAAAATTAGGATTTAGCGTCCCTTCAATGGTAATATTATTGGCTGCTGCTGCGGCACTGGGTGATGCCGGAAGCCCGGCATCTGATACAACGTTAGGACCAACCGCCGGTTTGAATGCAGATGGTCAGCACAATCACATTTGGGATACCTGTATCCCAACTTTTTTACATTACAATATCCCTTTAATTTTAAGTGCGTTGATTGCAGTTGTTATTTTTAAATAAAAAGCTAAATTTCACAAACAGTTTTGACAATTTGAGAGGCAGGAATATCCAGACATTTTAAATTTTGGCAGGAAGTTTGTCTTTTTGTCCACAAGCAGGGTTTTAGTTCACAATTATCATTAGCTTTTATTGCTATTACATTTTCTGACTGCGGAATTAAAGTAGCATCATCTGTCGGACCAAAAATAGCATAAGTTTTAACTTGCAATGCAACTGCAATATGCAGTGGTGCAGAATCAGAACATAAGAATTTTTCTGCACTTGAAATTAATTCAGCTAATTCTTTCAAACTTTTTGTAGTGCCGTATAAGTTTTCAAAATTTTTAGTACGAACGTTCTGAAGTATAGTTTTTATGCACTCCTCATCATCCGGACCACCGGTCAAAATAACTCTTTTGCCTTCTGCAACTAAAAGATCAATAACTTCAGCCCAAGTTTCTGCACAAATTGTTTTTATACAACCTTTTTGAAGGCTCATTTTGCTAACACCAGGATGAATAAGTACGGAATTATGAATTTTTTCACGGATATTCACATTTAATTCCGGTAAAAAAGTATAATTTTCTGTTAAATTCCGGATCAAGTCATGGTACATGCAACAAGCGTACTGTTTTTTGTTTAAAGGTATCGCATGTGTTAAAAGAATTTTACTCAAAATTCCGGTATCATAACCACATCTGATTTTAATTCCCGTTAGAAATAATAATATACTTACAAGTTTGTTTCCACCTGAAGAAATAACTATATCGTACTTTTCAAACCAAGTTTTTGATACAAACCCCAAAAGCTCTTTATACTTATTAACACCCTTTATATCAACAGTAATAATGTTATCTATAACATCCGTAAGTGACTTTATCCCCTTGCTTCTTGGCTCCAAGACAAGAGTAATCTCTGAATCAGGAAATTCTTTTTTTAAAGAAATCAACGTTGGAAGAAAAAATATTTCATCTCCAATTCCACCGAAGTTTATAACCAATATCTTTTTCATAATTTTTATTATAACTAAAAATTTTCTCAATTACATGTACTAGAAAAACTTTAATCTTTGACTCTTGTTTTCATCTTTTTAAACGATGTTTAAAAAATACGATAATATAGAATATTAATGTAAAAAGTAATGAGTTGGGCAGATTAATGGAACAGACTTTTGATTTTTCTTCATACAACAATATAAAACGTCTATCCGAAGATGAGCTAACTTTGTTATGGGAAAAATATCTAACTGACAGATCTAATAAGCAAGCTCGGGATTCCATTATTGTTCAATATATTTATCTGGTGCGTTACGTCGTAAATCGAGTAAAAGTAACTCTTCCGGCATCAATTTCTATTGAAGATATCGCAGGATACGGAGTTGAAGGGCTTATAAACTCAATTGAACGCTTTGCCCCACAAAAAAGTACCAGATTTGAAACTTATGCACTTATAAGGATTAGAGGAGCTATTTTAGATAAAATCAGGGCTCAAGATTTTTTGCCACGTAGTGTGAGAAAGAAAATTAAAGATGTAAAGCAAGCAACTGAAACTTTGAAACAAGAATTTGGTCGAATGCCAACTTGTAATGAAATTGCGAACTATCTTAATCTTGATCCTGAACAAGTTCGCAAAATTACATCAGAAGATGTTACTATCACATCTATTTACGACAAGAGGGGAACATCTGAAGATAGTCTAGAAATCATAGACACTATAGAAGATTCAAACAAATTAAATCCGCAAGAACGGATGGAAGAACAAAATGTAAAAACAGATTTGCAGAGGGCATTAATGAGATTACCGGAAAGAGAACGTGTTTTAATGGTTTTGTATTACCAAGAAAACATGACAATGAAAGAAATAGGTTCAACTTTGGGAATGTCAGAATCAAGAGTTTGTCAGCTTCATGCTCAAGGGTTAATGAAGTTGAAAAATATCCTTAATGAAAATCGTTCCTCAAGATTGCAACAAGCTATTGTGTAATTTAAGGTTTAATTACTGACAAAACGTAATTATCTTCTTTAAAGCATTTTTTTGCACATTTTAAGACTTGTTCAGCGGTGACAGATTTTACTTGTTCTTTTAAATCATCACAATAATTAAATCCTAGTCCTAAAACACCATATTTTGCAAAACTGCATGCCTGTTGAATATTAGTTTCCTTTAAGAGTTCATATTTACCGGCAATATTAGTTTTTGCATCTTCAAGTTCTTCTTCTGAAACAGGAATTGTTTTTATTTTTTCAATTTCTTCATCAAAACCTTTAAGTGAAATATCGATATTTTTAGGCTCAGTTGCGATATAAATCATGAAGTTACCCGCAAGCTTATATGTTTCATAGGAACTTCTAACCACATATGCAAGCCCGCGTTTATCTCGTAATTCGGAAAAAAGTCTCGATGATAACCCGCTTGCACCAAGAATTATATTCAAAAGTACTATAGCAGGATAATCCGCTTCTCCATAAGTAGGTACAAGCCAACCTTTAATAATGTGAGCCTGATTTAAACTGGCTTTTTCTGTCTGTGCAATTTTAATTTCATTCAACTCAGGCTTTACTATATGGAAATTATTATCAGTAGAAAGAGGCAAAGTTCCAATAGTATCATCAATTTGATTAATTATATCCTCAAGTGCAAGAGTACCGACAATTGCAAGACTTTTTTTACTGTTATTCAAAATATAATTATAAGCATTCAAAACATCATTTTTAGAAATATTTCCAATATTTTCGAGAATTTTTGTCATTGAATTTCCGTAATAATGATTTTCAAACATTTTTCTACAGTACGCATCCATTGCTGTAGCTCTCGGAGAGTCAAGCTCGGCAGAGATCTCCCCAACGAGTTTCATTTTTTCTTTTTCAAATTCATTAAAAGTAGAATTTTTTAAAACCTCATTCATCAATTCTACAGCCTTTGAAAAATCTTCGTTCAAACAGACAAATCTTACTCTCAAAAAATTAGGAAAGAGTTCGGCAGAAAAATCAATTGCATACTTTTCAAATTCATTTGCCAAAGTTTCAGAGTCATATTTTTTTGTACCCTGTAAAAGCAACCTTGACATCAATGAATAAATCCCGGCTTTTTCTTCAGGTTCGTTGATTGAAATATTCAAACACAGAGCCATTCTCGGGGTATTTTTATTTTGTTTATAGATAAATTCAATATTATTTTTAAGTTTAGAAATCTTTTTTGTCATAGTTTTGAGCTATTCTCCTCACTGGGATTTTAACATAACCGATATTAAAAGACAAATAATATTTATTATGGTATACTCATTTTATGGTAAACAGAGTTCACACAGGAACTGTAATCGGTTTAAATGCTTATAAAGTGTCCGTTGAAACAGATGTAGTAAATGCTCTTCCGGGATTTTCGATAGTAGGACTTCCGGACGCGGCTGTAAATGAAGCTCGTGACAGGGTAAAATCGGCGATAAAAAATTCCGGCTATACATTTCCATCACAAAAAATTGTTGTGAACCTTGCTCCGGCTGATCTTAAAAAAAATGGAACAAGTTTTGATTTACCTATAGCAGCAGGAATTTTAATAGAAGAAGAAGTCCTAACTTCAGAACAAGTTGAGGATTACGCATTTATTGGAGAACTTTCTTTAGACGGTCTTATACGTCCGGTTGTCGGTATATTACCAATGGTTTTAGGGTTAAAAGAATCAGGAATAAAAAATATAATAGTTCCAAAACCTAATGTCAAAGAAGCAGCATTAATTGACGGTATTAATGTTTATGGTGCTGAACATCTTGCAGATGTCGTTTCACACTTTACAGAAAATAAACTTTCACCAACCGTAATTGACACTCAAAAATATCTTAATATTGAGCAGGATGAAAACTATAACTTCGATTTTAAAGATGTAAAAGGACAGAGTAAGGCAAAAAAAGCACTGGAAATTGCCGCAGCAGGAGGGCATAATATGCTAATGATAGGCTCACCAGGATCCGGTAAAACCCTTATGGCAAAGTGCTTTCCATCAATTTTACCTCCTCTTGTTTTGGAAGAAGCTTTAGAACTTACAAAAATTTATAGCGTTGCCGGATTATTATCTGATGATGAACCTTTAATGACAAAAAGACCTTTTCGAGCCGTTCATCATACAGCTTCTGCTAACGGAATTATTGGAGGAGGTAGTAACCCAGCCCCAGGAGAAATTACTCTTGCTCACAGAGGTGTTTTATTTTTAGATGAGATGGTCGAATTTCCAAGAAATGTACTCGAAGTTTTAAGGCAACCTCTGGAAGATGGTGAAATCGTTATTTCTAGAACTAAACATTCTGTAAAATATCCCGCAAAATTCATTTTACTTGGTGCTATGAACCCTTGTCCTTGCGGATATTTAGGAGATAAAGAAAAACATTGTACCTGTTCTGATTTTCAAATAAACAGATATCAAGCAAAGCTATCAGGACCTTTGCTTGACAGGATTGATCTGCAAATTGATATTCCTCGATTAACACCTGAGGAACTTTTAAATTCTAATAATCAAGAAGAAAATTCTGCTACTATTAGAAAGAGAGTTATAAATGCCCGAAAAATTCAATTTGAACGCTATAAAAACGAAAGCATTTTAACAAACTCAGAACTGACTTCTCGCCTAATAAAAAAATATTGTAAAATCGATAAAGAATCCGAAGAACTTTTAAAAATCGCAACTGTAAAATACCAACTTTCTGGTAGGCGATACGACAGAATTTTGAAACTGGCAAGAACAATTGCAGATCTGGCAGGAAGTGACAATATTACAAGAATGCATATAACCCAAGCTCTCCAATATCGCATAGGAATAACCGGAGTATCCGAGTAATTTTTTATTGACAAATAGAATTAAGAAAATCTTTTAACAATTCTATTTTTTCACTGCCAATAACTTTAAAACTTATTTTTTCACAATTAGTTTCAATATAAAAATCAGCTTTGTTATAAACGAGCATTTTATTATTTAGGAAAAATATTACCTTTGGTTTGTATCTTTGTACTCCAAAATCTTTTATATCCCTAAAATCAATTCCAACTCCGTTAACCATAATAAAATTGTCAACAATCTTTACATCATCAAGTTTTTTCAATTCACGTATTATCAAAAACCTTGGCAAATAAAAAATAGTAAAAACCAATAATGTTATAACAGCAGGCATCATTGAAATTCTATGCAAAAAGTAAAGATAAATGACAAAGCCTGCAATAATAGCATAAAAACTTATTATTCCTGTAACAATAAAAGCTTGGCGTTCTTCTGTGTCAGGTTTTAGCATAACAAGCTATACCCTCCTCAATTTTGCACGCAATCTGTCAAAAAGTTCTCCGGCATATTCCATTTTAAATAACAAATTCAAAGGAATATAAACAACAAGACAAACTATTCCGACAATCGTAATTTTCAAGGTTTCAAAAGGTATTTTAGGCAAATTAAGAACTCCGTCAAAACCCAACGCAACTGCATAGCATACAATTCCTGTAATAATTCCTGCCACAATCATTTTGCCAAGATTTTTGAATAACGAGGAATAATTCATTTTGATTTTTCGTGTAATAAAATATCCGAGTATACAAGCATTAAAAAGGGTTACCAACGAAGTAGAAAGAGTAATTCCACCGATTCCGAAATGCATTTTAGATATCAAAATCCAGTTTAAAAACACTTTCAATACAATAGATGAAAACGCAACCGTAAAAGGTGTTGCCGAGTCATTAAATGAATAAAACACCCTTGTAATTGAGTCCCTAAATACATAAGGAATAATTGATACCGACAAAAACCATAACGCTTCTGTCACCATAAATGTAGCATTTTCATCAAAAACACCGTGTTCAAAAATTAATTTTACTGCATCCAAACCAACTACCAAAATTCCAATAATAATCGGAATTGCACCAAAAAATAGTACCCCAACACCTTTATTGAAATAATTCCTTATTCCTTCATGATCATTATCTGCAACAAGTCTTGCAAAAATCGGGAAAAGCGGAACTAAAAATGCCGTAACCAAAATCCCGACAGGAAACTGAAAAACTCTATTCGCATAACCAATAGCAGTCCAGGCTCCTTCTGAAATAGAAGAAGTAAAAAACATATCAACATAAATATGGACTTGCCCAACAGTAGAACTTAAAACCGCAGGAAATAAAAGTTCACCAATTTCTTTAAAATGCGGGTTATTTACAAATTCAAAATTAGGTCTGAATTTGTAACCAAGTTTTCTGATATTGGGATATTGAATAACAAGTTGTAAAACAGCCCCAATAGTAGTCGCCCAAGCAAGAGCATACCCCTTTTGATCCGAAGGTACAGCAACAACTACTCCGATTATTGCCAGACTCATAATTATAGGAGATAAATTAGGAAGCATAAACTGTTTGTAAATAATCAATATACCGTAATAAATTCCAACAATACCGCCTATTATAAGAAGCGGGGTCATAATTTTTAGATGTACCGCCGCAAGATTAATCATCTCCGCTGATCCGCTTGATATAATCAATCCCATTATTTGACGTGGATAAAGGTACATTATTACAGACAACACAAGAAAAAATAATATAGTTGCCGTCATAAATGTTGAATAAAGTTTATTAACATTCGGTACAGGTTTTTCTTTTAAACTTGGAATTAATTTTGAAAATATCGCAACAGTTGCACTGTGAAAAGGTCCGCCTACACCACCCAACAATATTAAAGATAACGAAGGAATTTGATAAGCGTAATAATAAGCATCTGAAACAAGTGAAGCACCGTAATAATTTGCAATAATTATATCTCTTATAAATCCTATTAACTTACTCACAATAGTAACAAGTGCTATCATCCATGCTGCTTTTAATACACTTGTAGATTTATCACTCTCTTGATTTATAACTTCACTCATTATTTCCTGCCAATTCTATATAAATTCTCAATCCCTTATTAGTTTCTTCCGCCGGATAATAAAATTCAACCGTATTTAGTCCGCTTTGAATATAATTAGAAATATCTATTTTATTTATCCTCTGAGCTTTATCAAGATTAATTTTCTCATCACAACCATTAATCTTTGCATCAATATACCCGACTTTGTATTTATTATCAACCACAACTTTTGCATGACTATTCTTTGTAAAAAAACTTTGCTTAAAATAATTTTGTTCACTATTAGCAGATAATATAAACGGCTCGGTTGAAAGAGAAATTCCGGAGTAATAATGAAGAAGAATATCCTCATAAGACATTCCCAAAACAGTAGACATATACCCGGCACCATATTGACTCATACCGACACCGTGACCAAAACCTCCGCCATAAATTTTTATATAAACAAGTCGCCCATCTTCATCACAAATTTGATCAATTACAAAATTTGCACTTGGCAAAGCTTTACCCGAATTAGTTAATAATCTACGAATAACAAGTTCTTTTTCTACAATATAATTAGAATTTTCCGTCTGAATTTCCAGCTTCATAATTTTACCGGAAACTCCTCGCTGTAAAACTTTCAAACCTGTTATTTTCCCGATAACTTCACCTTTGTTAACTGCGGGTTTAACAAAACCCGCAGCACTTTGAGCCGCAATATGATTTTGAATTTCTGTTTGTAATTCATCAATAGACCATTCCCTTTCCCAACGATAGTATGGAGAATTATTATCATATGACATTGGAGAAGATTTATAAAATTTTTCAGCAGCCTCATCGGAATCTAATTTGCCAAATTCCGGATAATCCGGAATTGCGGTCAAATATGGTTTACTCTTAGCCGGAAATTGCTTTGTATAAGGTTCAGAAAAAGCATTTTCGTAACTTTCCGTATAACCGCCCGCAGTAGAGGAATATTGTGCTAATATTAAATCCCAATTGTACGTTGCAACAATTCCGGAAGTTTCTTCTACAGCTTGATTTGAAAGTTCTTTTTCAGTGTTTGCACCAAAATAAACCTGACTTGCAACAGAATCGACAACATCATAGTTAGGATTAGACTTTATCCTTGGAGAAAGAACATAGTTTCTAGCCGCAACACTTTGTGCTTTTAACGCTTCAAGTCCAAAACGAACCGGCATTTCATTAGGTACAACTCCCTTTAAATAATCCTCAAGTGCAATTGAATTTATAATATAAAAACTCTCTTTTGGTGTAGAAACAAGTTCAAAATTTCCACGATATAAAGCATCTTGCCCCGCTCGTTTTAAATTTTTAACACCTAAAAGTCCATTTTCTGATAAGAAAATTATCGGACCGGAAACCTTTGCAATTACATTACCTTCAGAATCTCGGAGTATAAATATTTTCCCAACCATAGAAATGCTGACAGGAGTTTCACTGCTATATGTGTTAATATATGTTTTGTTGTTATATAGTTCAAATTCACCGGTAGTATATATTTCAGCTGTTTTCCATTCGTAATTTGAAAAATCTTGTGAACCAATTCCTACACGAACAATTTTTGAACCCGGAGCAGAAACATTACCAACATTCATTGTATCACGAGCAATTTGTAATGTTTTAGCCGGAATATTCCCGAAATAAGCACTATCAGCCGGTAGTGTACAAAACAATAACATAATCAATACAACTACTGCTTTTTTTTTCATAAAAATATTATACCGCAAAAAGTCGAACTGTTTAAATTTTAAATTAAGTCAAATTCTGAATAGCATTTTTGTCACTATCCATACTTTCTTTCAACATTTTTTTAACGATATCACCTTGAGTGTCTAACATTTTGCAAACAGTTTCAATGTTACGAACTTTTGTTGAAAGGATCGTATCAGCATTTGTAGTAATATTACCTGAAATATTTTGGTATGCAGCTAAAGCAGCGGAAGAAGTACCTTGCATAAGGTTTCCCAAAATAGTCGTTCCTGCACCGTAAACTCCCAAATAAGGAGAAATTGCAGTCAAAATTCCACCAAAACCGGATATACAACTAGCAACAGGCATAACAGAGTTAGAAGCAATTCTCCCAAGTCCTGAACCCGTTCCTATTCCATAAGCCGCAGCACTCGTAATATCAGCAAGACCGCCAACACTTGAAGCATAACCTGTTGCAGTGCCTGACAATCCACTACCCCAGCCACCTAGTACAGAAGATGCACCACCTGTCGCCAGACCGTAAACAGAACTTATTGAAGCTGCTCCACTTGGAAAACCCGAATAATTATATAATGAATCTACTCCATAAGCTGTACCGGTATTAGATTTAGAATAATAAGAAGTACCTGAAACATTCATAGTTTCTGAAGCTCCAAAAACCGTAGCAAATGCTGACGGAGCAAGCAAACTAGCAGCATTGTATAACCAACTTCCGGCAGTCTCAAAACCGGTACCTGTTCCGGAACCTGATACGGTTAAATCTCGCAATCTGTCATATGTTTCCCACATTTGAGCTTTTGCCGCTGAGCTTGCACTACTAAATCTATTTGCTATAACTAATTCGCTATCATTTTTATAAGACATAATTACACCTCTTATATTCATTGTACCGGAGCAATAACCCCAGAATCTTACTAATTTTAACTTTCAAATGTTTTGAATGTATTATCAATGTTCTTAGAAATTAATTTATGAACAACATCCATTTCTGTTTGTAGAGCAGTTTGTTCAGTGTCAAGTTGTTTCAACCTAATTTCCAAAGTTCTGTCTTCGGTTTGAATTTGTTCTGTTTTTGCATTGATATCTTGAACCTTTTTCTCATAAACTTGCTTATTGTAATTGTAATTGTTCATAGCATCCGTATAGGCAGTGTTGTCTGTAACGCTTTCTGCACTAAGATCATAAACTGCTGTAGAACCTCTAAGTTCCATGGATGTTGCTCTACCATTTGTATCGTATTCTACGTAGGCATATTCAGAAACAGTTTTGTTATGAATCTGATTCTCTGCGTAGTAAGAATATAAAGTTTTGCTTGGATCATTCAAACAATTATTTAAACCATTTACACCATTAATATCAGAAAAATTAACATTTCCGGCAGTATCATTCCAGAAAAATATGTTTTGAAGTGCAGTTGTAGAACCATTTTTGTAACTAAGCCAATCTTTTGCAACCTCGCAATCAGGCATATCTTCGTAAATTTGTTCCAAAGCCGCTTCATATGAAGGCCAATTTTCATCTGTTTTATCTATCTTAGAAAGCTGTGTCAAATTTTTTGTTCCGACCATATAACTTTCTCCGGTAGAATCTCTGTGAACCTGAGGATTGTAATTAGATTTTTGAACCCCGGTATATTCTTCTACTTGAGAATAATACGTCACGTAAGAATTGTAAGATTTACCGTCCGGATCCGTATAGTCAACTTTTTGTATATTATCAATAGTTTTTTTAGTATTATCAGCATTAAAAGAATATTGAGTTTTTGTATAATCACTGCTATTCGGAGCTGTAGGAACATCCATTTTATATAATTCATTCCATAATTCCGAACTTCTGTTTGCAAGAGCCGTTCTTGCTTGGTTTATTTGCTGTCCTTCATATTCAACGTTTGATTTTCTGGCTGCAAGAGAAATCCATCTTGCTTGAGATGCGGCCATACCCATAAGCTTATCTCCTTCTATTAATGTTTGTTTCTACCTGTGGAGAGTTATAATATTTTTTTTTCCAAAGTCAATATAACCTAACAAGATTATACTTTATTTATTAAGTTTTATGTATCGGTTTTGTAAAAAATCAGCTGAATGGAGGAGTAATTGAGGGTATTTATTTATTTTTTTTATTTTTTTGTTAGAATATTTTTATGAAGTTATAACAGGAAGGCGATCAATGAAATTTTCTTCATCATTCAAAGTTGGTTTATTAACGCTAATAGCACTTATACTTTTGGTTGGTACTGTTTTAAAAGTTAAGGGCAGGGCATTGTCTTCTGCCGAAAGAATTGAAATTCAATTCAAAGATGTTAATGGGCTAAGACCGGGTGCGGGTGTTCAGATGATGGGGCTAAAAGTTGGTCAAGTTGAAGAAATTACGCCTGTTGTAAATTCAGAAAACAGTTTTGTAAAAGTAAAGTTTGTTATTACTGAACCTAATGTTGAAATTCCAAGAGCCTCCGCTTTTTCTATACAGCAGGGTGGCATTATTGGAGAACTTTTCTTAGAAATTACTCCGCCAAAAACAAAAACTATTTACATACCTATGTTAAATAAGAATTTGCTTTATAAAAATGACGCCGTTCAAATGAAACTTAGCGGGAAATACTATGATGTTGGTACAATAAAATCAGTAGAAGTTGTACCTAGAGAATCTGTCCCATACAATTATAAAGGTGCAATAAATACAACTTATGCTTATAGAGTTGATTATTCGGTAACTTTACCAGGGCTTATTTTGCCGGAATTTCTGCGAGGTTCTGCAATAACTTTTGATAACAAACACAAATTAAGATTAGTTTCCTTAAATGACACTCCTTTAGACTATCCAAAACAAGATTCTCCATATACAATCTTAGAACCGATGAGATTATCAGACTTTATGGATTGGCAGTATAAAGCGGCTGAAACTTTGACTGAAACAAATAAAAAAGTTAATGATATTCTAACAGACGAAGCAATAGCTGACTTAAGAAGGACTATAGCTAATTTAAATAATCTGAGTGCAAGATCTACAGTTACACTTGACAAAGTTGACACTTTACTTGATTCATCACAAGATGATATTAAACAGCTTCTTGATATGACTCATCAAGCAACTAATGATTTCTCAAGATTGTCTGAAAATATTAACAATTTGATTGGTGATCAGAAGTTTAAAGCAACGGTAATTTCTACTGCTGATTCTGTAGGCAAGCTTTCTGAAAATCTAAACAAAATTATGGATGCGGCAGATGCTGAACAAACCGGTAAAAATATAAAAATCATTACCGAAAATCTTTCACAAATTAGTGTTAGTGTAAATTCTATGACAAGTAATGAAAAACTTAAATCAGATCTTGTTTCGGCAATTTCAAATGCCAATAATGCTATGACAGAAATGTCCACAGCACTTGCAGCCATAAATAAAATTGATCCTTCAAATAAGAAGCAAGTTTCTGACTTGCAAAGTATTGTTGACGATATGGTTGTAACAACTTGCAACCTTAAAAAATTCTCTGAAAAACTTAATAAGAGATTTTTATTATTCAGATTATTGTTCTAGTATGAAAAATATCAAAACAGAAATAACCAAAATACATTATACTCGAAAACCTGAGGGAATTTTATTTAATTTATTAAAATTCTGTTCTTATTTTTACGGTTTTGCAAGCAGACTAAAAAATTTTTGTTACGACAATAAAATCGTAAAACCTAAGAAAGTTAATGCCTACGTGATTTCTGTCGGGAATATGACTACAGGCGGGGTAGGAAAAACACCTGTTGTGTCTGAGATTGCAAAATATTTATCATCTCACGGTCATAAAGTAGCGATCGTTTCTCGTGGTTATGGTGGCAAGTTAAATAATAAAAATGTTAATATGATATCAGACGGAGTTTCGATATATTTTGGAGCTTTGGATGCCGGAGATGAACCATTTTGGCTTGCACAAAATACACCGGGAGTTTACGTTTTCACTTGCAAAAATCGCTATGCTGCTGCTAAATGTGCTGTTGAAAAGTTTGGAGTTCAAACAATTATTCTGGATGATGGATTTCAACACAGAAAACTACACCGTGATCTTGATATTGTTTTGATGGACAGTGTAAAAGGTTTTGGTAATGAAAATTTATTACCAGCAGGACCTTTAAGAGAAGGAGCAGAAGCACTTGATAGAATTGACAGACTTGTTGTAGTTAGTAAAAGTTTGAATCATGATACAGCAATTAAAGTTGCGAAAATAATGAACAAAAGACTTCAAATTCCTACAGCAATTTGTGCCACTGAACCGGATTATGTTTACAATATAAAAAATGGTCAAAGGCTTATGGATGGCATGGATGTCACGGCAATGTGTGCAATTGGTCAGCCGCAACAATTTTACGACTTTTTAAGAGATTTTAATGTTGTGAAAACAGTAACTTTTGACGATCACCATCAATATGCTCCTATTGATATTGTTGATATTTCCGGTTGCATTATTACGACAGAAAAGGATGCTGTTAAATTAGAACGTTTTGATCGTAATGATATTTATGCCTTAAAATTAAAAACACTTATTGATGTTGAAGGGTTACTCAAATGACAATTAACATTGATTCAATAGTTAAAGGATTAGAAGAAGCAAATCAACAAAAAAGTGAATTTGTCGGTTTGATGGATTCTTTCAATGATCCTTATTTGGTTTTAATAGCTTGTATTTTAAGTCTCAGAACAAATGACAAAACGACTTATCCTGCCACTTTGAGAATGCTTAAACTAGCTAAAACTCCTGAACAAATGGCGAAAGTAAAAGTTGAAGATCTGGAAAAAGCGATATACCCTGTTGGATTTTATAAAAATAAAGCAGGACAAATAATTGAACTTTCAAAGATTCTCGTTGAAAAATATCAAGGTAATGTCCCTTGTGATATAGATGAACTGTGCAAATTCCGCGGCGTAGGTAGAAAAACCGCAAATTTAGTACTATCTAGAGGCTTTAATACTCCTGCAATATGTGTAGATGTTCATGTACACAGAATTTTCAACAGATTAGGATATATAAAAACAAAAGATCCTGAAGAAACAGAGTTTGCTTTAAGAAAAAAGCTTCCCGTAAAATATTGGATACCTATAAATACACTTTTGGTAACACACGGTCAAAATGTTTGTAAGCCGATAAAGCCAATGTGCGAAATTTGTCCAATTGGAAAATACTGTCAAAAGATTTTATAATAAATACAACGGGCGGATTTTAAATAAAATCCGCCCGTTGTATAATTGTATTTTTTTATATATCCCTATAAGATCCATCAAACCTGTTTGTATACTTTGTATGCAGCAGTTCGTGAGATTTATGGGATCCAGGATGTTCTAAAAATTCATTATAGAGTTTTTGTAAAGAAGGATTCATATGAGATTTTCTTATCGGAAGTTCTCTATCTTCTTTGTACAAACCTTCAGCTCTGCGGCCTTTTATGGTTGAATCATCACAGCTTCTAGGCTGCCCACCACCATTTATACATCCGCCCGGACAAGCCATCACTTCAAGCATTTGGAAGTTTGCTGTTCCATCTTTGATTTCTTTAAGAGCTTTTTCAGCCTCAATCATTGTAGAAACAACTCTTACAACAACTTTAGTTCCCTTAATATCAAGTTCAACAGACTTCGACCTTGGCGAAGTTCCTCGAATTTCTTTGATATCAATGTCATTCAAAACCTCTCCTGTCGCATATTCGTAGGCTGTTCTAACAGCAGCTTCAGCAACACCACCGGAAGCTCCGAATATCGTACCGGCACCTGAGTATTCCCCAAAAGGAGAATCATTTGGTTCAGGACAAAGTGATTTAAAATCAATTCCGGCAGCTTCGATCATTTTACCAAGTTCTTTTGTCGTCAAAACAACTTCGGTATCAGGCTTGCCATCCTTATAGAATTCCGGTCTTTTGCATTCGTATTTCTTTGCTGTACAAGGCATTATAGCAACTACTGAAATTTTTTCTCTCGGAACATTGAAATATTTTGGCATAAGTTCCAAAAGTACCGGAGACATCATTCCCATTGGTGATTTACAGCTTGAAAGATGTTTCACCATATCAGGATGTGCTGTTTCAAGATATTTTACCCACGCCGGACAGCAAGAAGTAAATATCGGCAAATTTTCTCCTGATTTTAATCTTTCTAAAAACTCTGTAGCTTCTTCTGTAATAGTCAAATCGGCAGAGAAATTAGTATCAAACACATAATCAAAACCAATCTTTTTAAGTGCTGCATTGATTAAACAAATTGAATTTTCACCCGGTTCAAGTCCAAACATTTCACCCAAAGCCACTCTAACTGAAGGTGCAATCTGAACAGCAACGACTTTATCCGGATTATTAATCAAATCCCAAACTTTATCTGTTTCATTTTTAATAGATAAAGCACCTGTAGGGCATACAGCAACACACTGACCGCAGTTAATACAATCAACTTGTCCTATTGGTCTGCCGTTCATAGGCTGAACAAGTGTTTTTGAACCTCTATTAGCAAATCCTAAAACTGAATGACCTTGAAATTCTGAACAAGCACGTACGCAAGCCCCGCACAAAATACATTTTTCAGGATCTCTGTCAAATGAAGGACTGCTCTCATCTACCGGAAGATAAGTTTCTTCCGGTTTGTCTGGAAAACGAATTTGCTTAACATTATATTCTTGCGAATATTTTTGAAGCTCGCAATCTCCTGATCTTTCACAGGTTAAACATTCTTTTTTGTGATTTGCAAGTAAAAGTTCTAAAACAGTTTTTCTAATTCTACGAACTTTTTCTGTATTCAAATATACTTTAATGTTACTTTCAGGCGGCATTGTGCAAGAAGAATTGATTATTTTTCTTCCATTTGGATATTCAACTTCTACAACGCACATCCTACAGGCACCAAAGGAAGTTAAGTCCGGACGATAGCAGAATGTCGGAACATTCATACCGGCTTTTCGAATAACTTCAAGAAGGTTTGGTTCATTAGTAAATTCGACCTCTTTACCTTCAATTATTAATGTTTTTTTATTTTCTTCCGTCATTTTATTTTCCTCTATTTTGTTGAGCAAGTATGCCCAACCTACATTACGCACTATTCCAACACTATTGCCTTGAACGGACAATTTTTCAAGCAAGCTTCACACTTGATACATTTTGCCTGATCAATATGATGCGGCTGGCGAACTTCGCCATGAATTGCCTCGACCGGACAATTTCTCGCACATTTTGTACAACCTTTACATAGATCTTCCTTAATAACGATCTTTTTCATCGCAGTACAAACACCCGCAGGACATTTTTTATCTCTAATGTGAGCAATGTACTCATCTCTAAAATATTTTAAAGTTGAAAGTACAGGATTTGGAGCTGTTTTACCAAGACCGCATAATGAACCGTCCTTGATAGTTTGTGCAATTTCTTCCAAAACTTCAAGATCTTTCATTTCAGCTTTGCCTGCAACAATCTTTTGTAAGATTTTGAGCATATTTTTGGTTCCTTCACGGCAAGGAACACATTTTCCACAACTTTCATTTTGCGTAAAGTTCATGAAAAATCTTGCGACTTCAACAATACAAGTGTCTTCAGCCATAACAACCAAACCGCCAGAACCAACCATAGCTCCAGCTTTTATCAAGTTGTCGTAATCCATAGGAATATCCAAATGTTCTTCTGTCAAACAACCACCTGAAGGACCACCGATTTGTACGGCTTTAAACTTTTTACCGTTACGAATACCGCCACCGATATTAAATACAATTTCTCTTAATGTCGTACCCATTGGAACTTCAATAAGCCCTGTATTATTAACTTCACCTGTCAGTGCAAAAGTTTTTGTACCTTTAGAAGTTTCAGTACCCATTGAACTAAACCAATCTGCACCTTTTAAAATGATAACAGGAACGTTAGCCAAAGTTTCAACATTATTAATCAAAGTCGGTCTGCCAAACAAACCCTTATTTGCAGGGAACGGCGGTTTCGGTCTTGGCATGCCGCGTTCACCTTCAATAGATGCAATCAACGCTGTTTCTTCACCACAAACAAATGCCCCTGCACCCTCTTTGATATGAATAGTTAAATTAAAATCAGATCCCATGATATTTTTGCCGAGGAAATTTCGTTCTTCAGCATCAGCTATAGCTTTTCTCAAACGCTTGATTGCAAGCGGATATTCGGCACGAACGTAAATATATGCTTCATCAGCACCTACAGCAAAAGCCGCAATAGCAATACCTTCAAGAAGTTTGTGCGGGTCACCTTCCATAACAGAACGATCCATGAACGCTCCCGGGTCACCTTCGTCACCGTTACAAACAACATAGGACTTTTCGCCCCTATTTGCAGCTGTAAACTTCCATTTCATACCGGTAGGGAAACCACCGCCACCTCTACCGCGAAGTCCGGATTTTACAATTTCCTCAATTACAGCATCAGGGTTATTTTGTTCAAGGACTTTTGCTAAAGCTTCGTAAGCTCTCAAAGCAATTGCCTCATCAATATTTTCAGCATTCATTTCTCCGCAATTAGCAAGAGCCGTTCTTGTTTGCTTCGCATAGAAATTAATATCTTCATTTTTACGAACTTTCTGTCCTGAATGAGGATCAGTATAAAGAAGTCTTTCTACAATTTGATTGTTCTTAAGAGCTTCATAAATTCCCTCTACATCGTCAAGTCTTACCTTGACATAAGTTAAATCCAAATCCGGAAATACAACCAGAACACCCTGTTCGCAAAAACCGTGGCACCCTGTCGGAACAATAGTAACTTTGTCATAATCAGACATAACAGAAACATCTGCACCGAGTTCTTTAAATTTTTCAATAATCTGCAAAGACCCGTTTGCAACACAACCGGTTCCGGCACAAACCAAAACCCTGAAACCTTGTTCTTTTATTTTTTCTTGAGCTTTTTGTTGCTCATCTTTAATATTAATATTCAATTCCACCATATTTTAACCTCTTTCCCTATTCAAAAGAGTATCCAACACAACCTTAACAGCATCCGAAGTCATTTGCGGATAAACCGTTCCATTGATAACGCATACCGGAGCAAGCCCGCACGCACCCAGACAACTAACTGTTTCCAAAGAGAAAAGCCCGTCTGATGTTGTCATTTGTCCTTCTTTTAGATTTAAATGGGCTTTAATAGCATTTAAAACAGGCATTGAACCCCTAACATGACATGCTGTACCATCGCATACTTTAATTTCATATTTACCTTTCGGATCAAGTGAAAATTGAGCATAAAAAGTTGCAACTCCGTATACCGTAGCAGGAGACAACCCCTCAATTTTTGTACCGATGTAAATTAACGCATCTTCAGGCAAGTATTTGTACTCTTCCTGAACTTTTTGTAAAATCGCAATCAAGTGAGACTTATCAGCACCGCATGCCTCAATAATAGAGTCTAACTTTTTTGTGTCGATTTTACGAGAACCTTCTTCACTCATTCTCGACTCCTATAATATTCAATTGTATTAACCCCAACTGTTACTAAAACAGTATCATAAATAGTCTACACCTAAATAACAAAAAAAGCAAATAATTATGTGACAATAAAAAAATTTTCCTAGTCCACAAAATCATTTGAATGGGAGATACAACGCGAACCAAAATTTTTGTCATAGTGTCATTACGGTACATCGTTACGATACAATCAAATGAATAGACCCTGAAATAAATTCAGGGTGACAAGCTGGTTGCAAGTTAAACCATTTCGTCATCCTGAACTCTACAAAGCGAACCGCCGCAGCGGAGCGAGGACGTGTGAGCCTGTATGCAGCACTGTTTCAGGATCTGTGATAATATTTCCCTCCCTAGCTAGGGAGGGATAAAGGGTGGGTGGTTTGATCTAACTAAGGAAAGGGGCAAGCTGTTAACGCCGCCCCCTTCGGAAAAAAAGAATTAAATACCGGCGAAAAATTTCGCCAAATGATTGAATTATTAAATAATTAAGTATCTCCTAGGCAAACGAACCTCGGGCCGTTGTCACTGCGATAGTTGTCGTCACCGTACGTGTACCCACTGTAGAAGTAGAGTCCGCGAGAGTAATTGCTCGTAATCGAGTACTCCTCTGACGACCACAGGGTGAAGCCCGAAACAGAAGAAGGGTCAATGCCCAGTTTTGCTACCTCTGTAGTATCCCAGCTTGCTGAATTGTAGCCATAGGTGTCTACGCTTGAGAGG
>JAFUUC010000094.1 GCA_017471365.1 bacterium | reverse complement strand
CCCTGTTGCAATAGTATTAGGAGACGGTACACCGATAATATTATCTTATGATAAAAAATGTATCTCAGATCCGGATAGTGTAAAGGTAGATAATAAACAAATCCACAGTTGTGTAGCGGGTATATATGACTTCAATGGCTCCAGAAAACCAAACTTGTATGGTGGTGATGAACATACAAGAAATGACCTTATTTCATTCAATGGAGCAAAACTTGAAGATTCTTATATAGAGATAGGTGGAGTTAAGATAATTAGCCAGGCTAAAGTTCCAACGCCGGTAAGTTGTAGTGACTACATTGGAAAATCCGGCTACGAAGCAATCAAATCATGCCAATTGAATAACAACGATGACTACTGGGTAGGAGCTATTGTAGAGTGTAAAAATCAAGGAGGCAGATTACCAAAAGCGAGTGAACTTGCAAATATAGCTAAAGCTATTTACAACGATAACTCAATCAGCGAATCGGAAGATCACAACTATACAAACCCAACAGCAAATAATTGGGATAAGAGCGTAACAGCAAAATTAGGTATCGAAGACTCCGCTTCGAGGTTCAGCCTTTGGGGTGACCTAGAATATCTTGAGTGGAATGCATATAGTCGATATTTTGGGACTTCATGGACATCTTGGTTAGACTTATCACCAGATGATATGCGTAATAATGCCAGTAAAAAGCTCGTTTGTGTAGGCGATTAATATGGAAAATTCCAATTGTTAATTTTTTGTTTATTTTTCAAGGAATGTTAAAAATCGATGTTATAACATGATTGTGAAGAAGATTAAATAAAAAGGAGATAAAATATTATGGCAAAAACAATTGGTATTGACTTAGGAACTACAAACTCTGTAGTTGCAGTTATGGAAGGTGGAAAACCTACAGTTATAGCTAACGCGGAAGGTTCTCGTACGACTCCTTCTATTGTTGGTTTTTCAAAAACAGGTGAAAGACTTGTAGGGCAATTAGCAAAACGTCAGGCTATAGTTAACCCTGATAAAACAATTGCTTCAATCAAGCGTCATATGGGTGAAAATTACAAAGTAACTATTGACGGCAAAGATTACACACCACAAGAAATTTCATCTATGATTTTGAGAAAATTGGCTGATGATGCTTCATCTTATTTAGGTGAAAAAGTTACATCTGCTGTAATTACGGTTCCGGCATATTTTAACGATGCTCAACGTCAAGCAACAAAAGATGCCGGCAAAATTGCGGGCTTAGATGTATTACGTATTGTAAACGAGCCAACGGCAGCGGCTTTAGCTTACGGTCTTGAAAAAGATAAAGCTGAAAAAGTTTTAGTATTTGACTTAGGTGGTGGTACATTCGATGTTTCAGTTCTTGAAATTGGCGATGGGGTACACGAAGTATTATCAACTTCAGGTGACACACACTTAGGTGGTGATGATTTTGACCAAAAAGTTATGAATTGGATTTGCGAGGAATTTAAAAAACAAGAAGGTATTGATTTAACTTCTGACAGACAAGCTATGCAACGTGTTAAAGAAGCGGCTGAAAAAGCAAAATGCGAATTGTCTTCAGTTTTTGAAACTAATATTAACTTGCCGTTCATTACAGCTGATGCAAATGGTCCTAAGCACTTGGATTTAAATTTAACAAGAGCTAAATTTGAAGAATTGTCTTATGACTTGTTAGAAAGATGCAAAAAGCCGGTTGAACAGGCTATTCAAGATGCTGGAATTTCCAAATCTGAAATCAATGAAGTTGTTCTTGTTGGTGGTTCTTCAAGAATCCCTGCGGTGCAAAAGCTTGTTAAAGAATATACCGGCAAAGAGCCTAACCAATCTGTAAACCCTGACGAAGTAGTTGCTGTTGGTGCTGCTGTTCAAGCTGGTGTTCTGGCTGGTGAAGTTAAAGATATTGTATTGTTAGACGTTACACCGCTAACTTTGGGTATAGAAACTTTGGGTGGTGTTATGACTCCGCTTGTTCCTCGTAATACTACGATTCCGGTTTCAAAGTCACAAGTATTCTCAACTGCTGAAAATAATCAAACAGCTGTTGATATTCAAGTTCTTCAGGGTGAAAGACCTATGGCAAGAGATAACAAATCATTGGGTATGTTCAGACTTGAAGGCATTGCTCCTGCAATGAGAGGTATCCCTCAAATCGAAGTTACATTCGATATCGATGCCAACGGTATTGTAAATGTTTCAGCTAAAGATAAAGCTACAAATAAAGAACAAAAAATTACAATAACAAATTCATCTAACCTATCAGAGCAAGATATTGACAGAATGGTTAAAGAAGCTGAAGCAAATGCAGCAGATGATAAGAAGAAAAAAGAAGAAGCTGAAATTAAAAATAATGCTTCTAGTTTGATTGGTTCTGCTGAAAGAGTTCTGAAAGATTTTGAAGGTAAAATTGATTCTGCCGATAAATCTAAGTTAGAAGAACAAAAAGCAGCTTTAGAAAGTGCTTTGAAAGAAAATAAATCGACAGACGAATTGAAAAAATTGTCTGATGAGTTGCAACAAACAATGTTTGCTATTTCTCAAAAAGCTTATGAAGCTGTTCAAAAAGAAAGCGAAGCTCAAGGTGCAACTTCTGAAAATGCATCAAATTCATCATCTTCAAATAGTGATGACGACGTTATTGATGCTGAATATACAAAGGAATAATTCCTCATATTTATCTTCATAAGCGAAAGGGATGGTTTAACCGACCATCCCTTTTTAATATTAATAATTAAGTCCGCTCGATTGAATAATCGAGCGGACTTATAATGTTTTTCAACACAATTTAGATTAATCAAAAACGTAACCTATTAAAGCAGCTTCTCTAGCTTGTTTAATCGCTTTTGCAATCATTCTTTGGTGTGCAGCACAGTTTCCTGTAATTCTGCGTGGAATAATCTTTCCTGCTTCAGTAAGATATCTTCTCAATCTTGTAACATCTTTGTAATCAATTTCTGTTACTTTGTCTGCACACAAACTACAATTTTTGTGTTTTTTCTTATCTTCTACTCTTGCCATTTTTTAATTCGCCTTTCTAGCCTTATATTATCTTTTCAGCGTGGCAACGCTGATCTACCTTATCAAATTTATTTTTTTTAGAACGGAATTTCTTCGTCATCCATCAATACATCCGTATTATTTGAAGTTGAAGGTTGCTCCATTTCACCAAATTGAAGGATATCACCATCATTATTTGAAGAAGAAGCAATATCGCTTCCTGAAGTGCCAATCAACTCTATAGAGGAAGCATCGATTTCAAAAACTTTCTTTTCACTTCCGTCTTCACGTTTGCTTATTCCGGTTTGAAGTCTTCCGGATACTAATACTTTTTGATTTTTTGAAAGATTAGATACTACATCAGTTAAAGCTTGTCTTTTAGAAATTACCCGCACAAGTAACTCCTCAGTTGTACCAATGTTCATTACAAAATCGGAAACTGCGATATTACTTTGTGTATATCCTGTTTTTGGAGCTTTATATACTGTACCTGTAACTGTTGCTTTTGCTAATGTCATCTTTTTACCTTTCTATTAAACAGAAGCTTTTGTTGAAACTTCCATAAACATTGTTCTTAAAATATTGTCGTTAAGTCTTAGCTGTCTTTTAAATTCAGCGACTTTTTCAGAAGACAATTCAAAAATTGTTGTTGAGAAATATCCGTCTCTGAATTTTTGAATTTCGTAAGCCAATTTTTTTCTTCCAGCTTTATCTACAGATTCAACTTTACCGCCAAAATCTGAAATTACTGAGTTAACTTTTTCAATCAATTTGTCAACTTCTTCAGCATCCAAATTAGGTTTGAATATTGTCATTAATTCGTATTGTTTCATTCTATTTTCTCCTTTTTTGTATTAATTATCTGTGTATGCCTTTATCCTATCATGAAAAAACTTTTTTTTACAATATGTATTCGGCTTTGAAACTATATTCAGCAGGTCCGATAAGAAAAATATTTTTTTCTTGATCTTGCAAAGATCCTTCCCACTCAACATTTACGCCCCCTCCGGGTAAATTAACTTTAACATTACCTTCTGTTAAGTTATTTAAAACACTTGCAACGACCGTAGCACAAGCACCTGTTCCGCAAGCTAAAGTAATGCCGCATCCTCTTTCATAAACACTTAATTCAATTTCATTACGGCTTAGAATTTTTACAAATTCTACATTAGTTTTTTCGGGAAAATAAGGATGATGTTCTATATCAGGTCCATATTTTTTTGCCATATCAAGTGTATTTTCGTTAGTAAAAATTACGCAATGCGGGTTCCCCATTGAAACTGGGGTTATTTTAAATAATTTATCCTGAATTTGCAATTCGTTCTTACCTTTAAATGGGATTAATTCTTCTTTCAGTATAGGAATACCCATATTAACCTTAATGTTGCCATTATCAAGTATTTGAGGTTTTATTATGCCTGCACGAGTTTTTACACTGAATGATTTTTTGTTTACCAAACCTTTATCATAAACATATTTTGCAAAGCATCTCATACCGTTGCCGCACATTTGAGCGTGTGTTCCATCGGAATTGTAGTATTCCCAAGCAATATCAGAACTTCCATCGGCTGGAAACGGGATAATCAATCCGTCTGCACCAATGCCAAAATGTCTGTCACATAACTTTACCGCTAGCTCCTCAATAGAAAATCCTGTCTTTTGAAATTCTTCGTAATCCATAAAGACAAAGTCATTTCCGCATCCATGCATTTTAGTTATTTTAATAATCGGCATAATTCACCCCTTTTTTAGATGATTATACCATAAAAATTACGCAGCATAAGATAATGGAGTATAAGCTCTCTGAGCATCCTCTGTTTCAGCAAGACGAGCTTGCTCTCTTTCTTCGTCTCTAGCTTTAACCTCTTGTGCGATTTTTTTACCACCGGCATGACCAGCCATAGAACCACCTATTGAACCGGCAACAAAAACTAACCCTTTAACAATCGGTTTCCATCTGCCACTAATAGGACAAGCATCAATTATTTTGTCCAAATGCCTTTTCATCATACCTTCACAAGCAAACATACCAACAAGATTGCCTGTTTCTGCTATAGCTGTTGATTTTTTATCATCAGCAAGTGCAACATTCAAACCGCTCGAAGCTACAATTAGCGGGTTTACATGTTCACTCGCAAATTTTACGCATTTTGACAAATTATTACAAATTTGATCATATTTTGCAATTTCATCGAGCGTATTTAAAGTTCCTTTTACCCCTCTGGCAAAAATATTGTTATATTTTGCAATTTCCTTAAAAGTATTTGAAATTTGTCCCACTGCAACAGGAAGTCTGCCGACTTCACCGTTTGAGGTTTTGTCAACATTTCTTATAGAAAATATTCCTGCCGATACCGCTCCGCCGTAACCCATGAGAACACTACAACCTTTTCACACTAATACACATATAGATAAAGTATTTTTTTTAGGAAAATTTGCTATATTATTAAAATTATTTACAAAATTTAATTAAAATCTTCAACATCATCTATTGGCAGGGTAAATCCAAATGTTGCCCCGTGTTCCGGAATCGAATTAACAAAAACGTTGCCGTGATGATGTTTTTCTATAGTTGTTTTCACAAGATGAAGTCCTAAACCGGTACCTTTAACACTATGTGTTTTGTTTTCAACGCGGTAAAATCTGTCAAAAATCTTTTTTTGAAATTCCGGAGCAATACCTATTCCCTCATCACGAACGGTAACAACGACCTGATTATTTTCAGAATCTTTGTATAATTTAATCTTGATTGTAGAATCTTGCGGAGCATATTTTATTGCATTAGACAAATAATTTGTCAAGGCTCTGGCTATTGCATTATAATTGCACATTACTAGAGGAATATTATTTTCTTTTTCAATTTCAATTTTTAAATTATGGTCTTTTAATAAGGCTTCAACTTCTTTTGCACAAACATCAACCAAATTAGATAAATCGGTTTCGCTTTTTTCAATTTTTGCATTTGCTTCGAGTCTTGAAAAATCTAAAATATCGTTAACCATATTATTGAGTCTGATAATTTCTGTATTGATTGTTCCAATAAACTCCCTTTGAGATTCATAATCAAACTCATTGCCCATACTATATAAAGTGTCAATATAGCTTCTCAAGACAGTTACAGGAGTTCGTAATTCATGAGAAACATTTGAAATAAACTGCGATTTCATCTGATCCATCTCTGTTTCTCTTGTTACATCAATCATAACAATTATATATCCGGCATAATCCTTATTTTGATTGAACATCGGAGAAATTATCGCCTTTAAAATTTTATCATCTAATAAAATATTGAATATTACAGGTTTTGATGACTTTTCTTCTAATGAAAGTTTGTTATACTCATCAATTTTGTCATTGAAACAATAATTTCCGTCTGAATCTACATAATTTTTGATACTTGTATTTAATAATTGGTTATCTTGCAGTTCTAGAAGCTCTTTTGCGTGATTGTTTATCAGGGTAACGATATTATTATTATCACAAACTACAACCCCGTTAGCGATACTCATAAGCACCGCTTGCAATTTATTTCTTTCGAGAGTTAGTTGTTCAATATTAGATTCTTCGTAAAGATGCAATTTATTAGACATGTCATTAAAAGCATTAAAAAGTTCTTGCACTTCTTCGCTAACTTCTTTGCCCTCGATTTTGTAGCCAAATTTTCCTGAAGAAATTTTCCGTACTCCATCATGCAGAATTTTTAATTCTCTGGTTATAAGATACGTATTTATTAAAATAACAAAAGCAAAAACAAGCCAGACAACAGCAAATACGAACAGTATAGAAGCTCTTGTCGTGGAAGAAATTTTATCAGTCATTGCTCCGGATAAGCCCACAATAACAGAACCTTTGTCCTGCATAGGAGAAGAAACCGTTATACTCACCGAGTTTGATGATGGAGTTTTATATGTTAATTCACCTTTAGAATCTCTAAATTCTATAAAAGCTATATCTTTATGAGATTTTAAAATTGCATCAGAATGAGATTTTAATATATCAACAGCTTGGTTTGATTCTGCATTTTTGATTAAATCAACACTTTCTACAGAAATAATTTTTGAAATGACTTGGGCAAAATTTTTATAATTTTCGTTAAGATTTTTTTGAATATTAACACTTGCAAAAATCGCAATAGCCATAATCAGGATTGTGCTAAATATTAATCCAAAAATAATTAATCTGTTTTGTGTTGTAAAGTTCATCTTCTCATTCATAAAAGGATTATAACAAGAAATTATTCTGAAATAAACACATTATTCAAAAGAATATCTTTATACTCTTTGTATTCTAGGTAGCCGCTACCGTCTGAATCATATTTATCGAATTCGTTAGCGATTTCTGTAAGTTTTGTCATAACACAGTCCGGACCGTCTTTTTCGAGGTCTTTTATGTTTTTTGCAAACATAGCTGCAAATGTTAAAATCCATTCATTTTTTGAAACTCTGCCATTTTCATCAATGTCAAAACTTAAATAATCATCTATAATTTCTTTTTCTTCTAGATGCCGAAATCCTTCTGGAACTCCATTTTCACTAATAACAATACTCATTTTTATTTCTCCTACATTGCTAAAACTATATTTCTAATATTTTCGTTTGTAATGTTCTTTATTGCAAGTTCTTTATCTTTTTGTGTCATTGCTCCAAGTTTCTTTAAAATTTCAAGTGACTTCAAAATAAGCGTTTGATTCGTAGAATTTAATAATTTTCGGACTTTGTCTGCATTTTGTGTAAAATCCAGTGCTGTAAATACAAATTGACTGTCCTGATTAATCTCTTGTTCTACTAATGTTTTCAGCTTGTTAATATTCGTATTTCCTATTAATTTTTTTATGTCAAAAATCTCTTGTTTGACATCTTTTGTTTCATCATACAGATATTCATCATTTTCAGTCAAAGTGTTAAATTTATCATATGCATTAAGTATAACTACCGCGGCATTTGGATTATTTAAAAGTTTTTCAAAAATTTCATAAAGGTGAAAATCAAATACTTGTGCTAAAGAAGAAATTTCACCCAAACCATTGATAATCAAATTTAGTACAAACAAGCCGTCATTTGTAATGGCAAAATCTGTCATGTTAACTAAATACGGGATTTCTACTGCAATATTTTCTGCAACAGCAGATGTTCTCATTACATCTAAAATATTATCAACTGCATTCTTATCTCCATATGATACAAGAAATTTCACTGCGTTAAGAACTTCAAAATCATCTTCAGACTTTAATTTCTCCAAAGCTTGATTATAACAAGTTCTATCACCAAGCAACGCTAAAGTTGAAGCACAGTTATAACTTAAAAATGTGTTTTCATCGTACGCATTTGCTTTTAACAAATCGATACTCAAAGGATCTTGAATGTATGAGAAGAATTTTGCACTATACGTTTTTTCATTTCTGTTGCCATTTTCAAGCAAATTTAACATTTCATCGGTCAAATCTTCATTGGCATATTTTGCAAGAGTTGAAACGATAAATTCTTCATAAAAAGGTGAATAAAATTTCAAAAGTTGCAGAAGATTTTTATAATTTACTTCATTACAGTATTTGCTAAGTCGAGATGCAACATTTTGTTTGACAAAATCAAACAAAAAATCTTCCTGAGAAACAAGTTCTTCAAAGAGTTTAACATCCGGCTTGTTTACAAGTTCAAATGCAATAGGCTCAAATTCTTTTGCATTTTTGCCGGTAAGTTTTTTTAGTTGTTCACTCATAAGACAACGTTAATCCAAATAGAATACGGTGATAACTTTGTGACCTTCTTCCGCATATTGAACAGCGTTGTGAAGGGTTTTACTTGTATGAGATAAGAAACAGATTAATTGATTACAATCATCAATTATTTCTCTGTTGCAAACTCTTGAGGCATCCGCTAACGTCATCATTGCACGATCAGCGTGTTCAATAATATTAGGAACCCCGATTAATTGGTCTTGTACATCACTTGGTTGTTGACCAATAGTCTGCGGTAGTATAACACAGAGTTTTTCAGGATTAGCTTTCATTGCACCGCGAATAGCTGCTGCGTTGGTACCCGAAGAACCTCCAGATGTAATAATTGTATTACCTTGCATAACAAGTGCTGTTGCAAGAGTTTCTATCATTTGTTGATGAGTAATAGGGAGATTACGACTGCCTATAATAGCAATTTTCTTTGCTGATTGCTTAATTGTAGCAAGTTCCATTGCTAACTCATCTACTGTATTTGGTGATCCGGATTTTACAGTGTCCATTTCATCATCAATTGGCACCACTATGGACTTATGTGCATCATCACTGTTTTCGTTTGAACTCATTAAAATTTCCGTATCACTATTTGTCATTTTTTTCCTTTTCTTTCTAATTGCAATTACACTATTTTTTAAATATGCTATAAGTATAGCATATTTTTTTTGATTTGGGAAGAGGGCATGGAAAATCTGTTAGAAAATCTTAATAAGCAACAACGTGAAGCGGTGGAAACTACAACAGGACCGTTACTTATACTTGCCGGAGCAGGTTCAGGTAAAACCAAGGTTTTGACTACAAGAATAGCTTATATGATTCAAAAAGGTATTAAGCCGCACAATATTCTTGCTGTTACTTTTACAAACAAAGCGGCAAAAGAAATGAAAGAACGTATTGGCAAAATTCTCGGCGAAGATACTGTAAAGCATATGTGGGTAGGGACATTCCACGGAATTTGTGGTCGTATTCTGAGAGAAAACATTGACAAATATAATACTGCTTACGGCAAAAAAATGGATAAAAATTTTACTATTTATGATGATTCCGATACCAATCAGATTATTACCAGAGCTGTTAAAAAGTTGAATCTTGATGAAAAACTTTATGCCCCGAAACTTGTCAAAACTGTAATTTCCAACGCAAAAAACAAAATGCAGGATGCGACAGATTTTATGACGAATGCCAGAGATTTTAAAACTCAAAGGATTGCTAGTATTTTTGAAGAATACGAAAAAACTCTTACGGCTAATAATGCAATTGATTTTGATGACATGTTAATGCTAACGGTAAAATTGCTGGAGCAGAATGAAGATGTTAGACAAAAATATTATGACAGATTTCAGCATATCATGGTTGACGAATATCAGGATACAAACCTTGCTCAATATAAGCTTGTAAAAATGCTTTATACCAATATGAAAGATAATGTTCCGCAAGAAAGATCGCTTTGTGTTGTAGGTGATATTGATCAATCTATTTATTCTTGGCGTGGAGCAGATTTTACTATAATTTTAAATTTTCAAAACGATTATAAAAATACTAAACTGATTAAATTGGAACAAAATTATCGTTCTACCGAACATATTTTGAATGCCGCAAATTATGTAATTGAAAATAATAATGAACGTGTCAAAAAAAGTCTTTATTCAAACAAAGGCGAAGGAGAAAAGCTTAGTTTTTATACAGCAGCAGATGAAGCAGATGAAGCTAATTATATTGTACGAAATATTAAACGCACGGCAAACGGTAATTATAACAAATTTGCAATTTTGTACAGAACAAATAATCAATCAAGAGCTTTGGAAGAAGCATGTATAGCTTCAGGTGTTCCGTACAAAATTTATGGTGGTACAAAGTTTTATGATAGAGCGGAAGTTAAAACGGTTCTCTGTTATTTGAAATTAATTAACAATACTGAAGATTCTCAAAGTTTGCGTAGAGTAATAAATATTCCCAAACGAAGTATTGGTGAAACTACAATAAAACATTTGGCTAATTTTGCTAATTCTAAAGATATAAGCCTGTTTGAAGCTATAAAGATTTGTGATGAATGCGAAGATTTAAATACTAAAACTTGTGAAAAATTAAAATCATTTGCAGAACTCATATACAACTTTCAAAAGTCACAAAATTTGTACTCCTTGAAAGATTTTGTAACAACTGTTATTGAAAAATCGGGTTATCTTGCCGAATTGCAAGAAAAAGCAATTTCAAATCCGGATTTTCAAGATGATATAAATAACCTTCAGGAACTTGTGAATGTTGCGGAAGAATTTATTCCGGAAGAAGATGACAATGTTTTAGGCGAATTTTTGCAGCAGGTTGCATTGGTTTCAGATTTGGACAATATGGAAGAAGAATCAAATAATGTTACGATGATGACTTTGCATTCAGCTAAAGGTTTGGAATTTCCGGTAGTATTTATCGCCGGCATGGACGAAGGCATTTTCCCTAGCCAAAGAAGTTTGAATACTAATACCGAAATTGAAGAAGAACGCCGATTGATGTATGTTGGAATTACTCGTGCTGAAGAAAAACTTTATTTGATTTCGGCAAAACGTCGCCAAACCTGGGGAGAATACCGATATTATAATCCTTCCAGATTTATCGAGGAAATCCCGCAAAATTTAATCGAATCAGATGGTTACAGTGAAGAAAATACTGCTTCTTCAACATTTAGAAGTGCAGTTTCTCGTATTAAACGAAATAATATAAGTGCGGATTCTGATGGATTTGTACGTCCTACAACCGGTTTTGGGAGTGGTTTTAAAGCACCTTCTTCAAGGACACTTGCGACAAATAGAACAGCTCCAAAAAAGATAATAATAAAATCCGCAATAAATAAAAAACGAGAAGAAGAAAAGATTGCTGCATTTTTTGAAGATAATAAAATTAAACGTATGGCACAAGAGCGTCGTGAACGTTTGGAAAGAGAACGCCAAGAAGCTATAAAAAAACGAGAAGAACGCGAAGCTGCAAAAATTATCACAGAAGTTTTTGAGGTTGGGCAGAGAGTTTTTCACGAACAAATGGGAGTCGGGCATGTAAGTGATGTTATGCATATTGGCGAAAGTGTTATGTATACAGTGGACTTTGGGAAACTCGGCAAAAAAGCAATGGATGCTTCTTATGCAAAATTGAAAAAGTTTTAGCTAAAAGTCCATTTTTAACTAAGCCGGTTTTCGCTTACTATCGAAAGTGCTAATTTTAATGCTTCGTTCGCAAACTTTTTTTTCATTTCTATTCGAGGTAAATTTTCAGGCAAGTTAACTTGTTTTATTGTAACGATTCCTTGATACTTAACTGATGCATACATAAGTCCAACGGGTTTTTCTTTGCTACCGCCTGTTGGACCTGCTATTCCGGTTGTGCATAGTGCCACATCGCATCCGGTAGTTTCTTGCAAACCGTTTGCCATTGCTTCAGCACATTCCTCACTCACAGCTCCAAATTTGTCTAAAATTTCATATGATACTTTAAGAATTTTGTGTTTTGCTTCATTTGCATAGGTTACAAAATTTAATTTTATATACTCAGAACTGCCGGAAATATCTGTTAACTTCGAACTTACTAACCCTCCGGTGCAAGATTCTGCACAAGAAATGGTTAATTTTTTTTCTTTTAAAATTTGTCCTAATTGTTCTTCTAATTTCATATCTAAACGCTAACCCCCGGACTAATGCATGCACTAATTGCATCAATTAAACGTTTTACCGGAACTGTTTTTATTTTTTCGTGTTTTACATCTCGGTTTGCATAAGGAATTATTGCTTTTTTAAATCCTGATACCGCAGCTTCATTAAGTCTTTTTTCAAGGTTACTTACCGGATGAATTTCCCCCGAAAGACCTATTTCACCAATAATTACTGTTTGTGGATCTACAACTACATCCCTTGCACAAGTAGCTATTGCTAAAGCAATTCCCAAATCTGCACTTGGTTCGTCTACCTCAATTCCACCCATAACATTTATATATACATCTTGTTTTGAAAGGTTTAAACCAACTCGTTTTTCCAGTACAGCAAGAATTTGTAAAAGTCTGCTTATGTCAACTCCATTGGTAACCCTTCTTGGTGTCGGGTAGGGAGTTGTTCCAACAAGAGCTTGGATTTCTACAAGCAAAGGACGAGTTCCTTCATTTGTTACAATAATTGCACTACCCGGAATTGTGTCTTGTGAACGTTCGTTCAAAAATAATTGGTTAGGATTAAGCACTTCGACCAAACCATTTGGTCCCATTTCAAAAATCCCGACTTCTGCGGTATTGCCAAAACGATTTTTTATGGAACGTAAAATCCTGTAAGACTTATATTTGTCACCTTCAAAAGAAATAACCGTATCCACCATATGCTCAAGAACTTTTGGTCCTGCAATATTTCCGTCCTTTGTTACGTGACCGATAATTAACATTGTTATATTTTTTGTTTTTGCAATTTGCATAAGAATATTGCAGCATTCACGAATTTGTGAAACACTTCCGGCAGAACTTGTTATTGAACCGGAATAAATTGCCTGAATACTATCTATTATTACGGTTTGCGGCTGAAGTTTGTCTATTTGTTCTCTTATACTTTCAAGATTTGTTTGGGGGTAAATATAGAGATTTGACTCGTTTACGTTGAGTCGATTGGCTCTGAGTTTAAGCTGTCCGGCGGATTCTTCTGCACTGACGTAAAGAATTTTCTGCTCTTTTTTTGCAAGTTCTCCGCTAGTTTGAAGCAAAATTGTTGATTTTCCTATTCCCGGATCACCTGCTATAAGAACGATAGATCCTTGAACAAGACCGCCGCCAAGGATTCTGTCAAATTCAGAAATGTTTGTGCTAACTCGAACCTCCTCACCAATATGAATATCTGAAATTAATGATGGTTGAATATCGTTAAAAATTCCTTGCGGTGAAACGTTTTGCGGTTTTACAATATTTTGTATTTCTTCTGTGAAAGATCCCCACTGACCACATTCCGGACACTTGCCCAAATATCCGGCAGTCTCATAACCACAAGCCTGACAAACCCATTTTGATTTAATTTTTGCCATAATCTAATTATATAATTTAATATTTTCCGGTCAAGAAGTCAGGTGTAGAATTAATGTAATCTACCCTTCCCAACGGATTTTGTACCCAAGTACATCAGCAATTTGTTTTGCGTCAATGTATCTTAAAGAGCCGCGAGCAAGCTTATTATTTAAACTTTGTGCAGTAACGTTTTCTCCATATTTGTTTTTTAAAAGCTCGGCGACAGATTTGTAAGTTTGTCCTTTTGCAACCATATAGGATCTTATTTCGTTTCTAATGTCGCTTATAACAACCTGCTTCTCGTGTAAATCTTCGACCATAATAAAGATTTTAATATAGCGTTTGAAGAAATGTAAATAAAAACCCCAAAATGTAAACGATAACAGTTGATTATTATATAAAATTGTTTATAATATACATGAAAAAGCAATATAATATTAAACGGAGGTATATTGATGAAAAAATTTAAAGCAGCGTTTACCAAACCGAGCAGAGTTGCTTTGGGGGTAAATGAAAAAGAAACAACCCCTCGCCCGCAAGATCATTTGAATGGGGATACATGTAGGTTGGGGTTACTACCCCAACACATTAAATTCCCCTCGCCACTTGTGGGAGAGGGTACTACGTACACAAACACGCTACCACTGAAAAAACTTCCCTCCCTAGCTAGGGAGGGACTGAGGGTGGGTCTGTTCCCCGCAAGGGACAAGGCTGCGTTCACACTAGCAGAGGTATTGATCACCCTCGCAGTCATTGGAGTAGTCGCAGCAATGACCCTGCCGACTTTGATCGCAAAGATCAACGAAAAAGCTGACTCAAACCAAAAAGCTGTTATCGAAGCCAAACTTATTCAAGGACTAAACATGTTAGATCTGCACGGAGGTATGAATGATACTTATTCTTCTACAGCTGAATTTGTAGAAGAATTAGGCAAATACATGAAGATTACAGCTGTATGTGACGGAACAACAAAAGCATTTACAGAATGTCTACCATATAGTGAATTAAACTATATTCAAAACGGTGAACAAAAATCTATTGAATTATCTAAAATAAATTCAGCAAGTTCACTTAATCTTCCAACCGGTGGAGAAAAGGATTTTATGAACCCTGTTGCAATAGTTTTAGGAGACGGTACACCGATTATTCTATCTTATAATAAAAAATGTATTTCAGATCCGGATAGTGTAAAAACTGATAATAAACAAATTCACTCCTGTGTAGCGGGTATATATGACTTCAACGGCTCCAGAAAACCAAACTTGTATGGTGGCGATGAACATACAAGAAATGATCTTATCTCATTCAATGGAGCAAAACTTGAAGATTCTTATATAGAGATAGGCGGAGTTAAAATAATTAGCCAGGCAAAAGTTCCAACACCGGTAAGTTGTAGTGATTACAAAGGTCAACCCGGTTATAACATTAATGATTGCTACTTCAATAACAATAATGACTACTGGGTAGGAGCAATGGTTGAGTGTAAAAATCAAGGTGGCAGATTACCAAAAGCGAGTGAACTAGCAAATATAGCTAAAGCTATTTACAACGACAATTCAATCAGCGAGTCTGAAGAATACAACAATACAAACCCAACAGCAAACAATTGGGACACAAGCGTAACAGCAAAATTAGGTATCGAAGACTCCGCTTCGTGGTTCGGCCTTTGGGGTGACCTCGAGGACTCCTCGAACTTTGCGTCGTACCGCGGCTTCGACAATTCGTACACGGATTGGGGCGGCGGCGACCGCGATTACTACGGTCTCCGCGTTGTTTGCGTAGGAGGCTAGCTCAGTTATTTAATTAGTGGTGGGGTGTAAGTACCCCACCTTATTTTTTATTTGACCTATTTGCAATATTAAACCACCCACCCTTACTCCCTCCCTATCAAGGGAGGGAAAGATTGATAAAGATCCTGAAACAGCCCTGCATACAGGCTCACACGTCCTCGCTCCGCTGCGGCGGTTCGCTTTGTAGAGTTCAGAATGACAAAAATTTTGGTTCGCTTTGTATCTCCCGTCGGGAGAGGGGACAGACTTTAACTTTCAATCCACTTTTCAAATTTTTGTGTTAATATGATTATATGCCGCACTTTTTTATTAATTCAAAGCAAATTGAAAATAATAAAATATCTGATAAAGAGAATTATTCTCACATAGCAAAGTCTTTGCGTGCAAGGGTTGGTGAAAAAATTCTTTTTATTGACGAAAATCAAATTCAATACGAAGCCAAAATTGAGCAGATTACATCTTCTGAAATTCTAGCTTATATTGAAAAATCATATCCTTCAAAGCGTTTTTTGGATTTTGATTTATATTTAGCTCAGAGTCCTTTGCGTAGCGATGCACAAAATCTTCTTATTGAAAAAGCTACAGAGCTTGGTGTTGCCGGAGTTTATCCTGTTAAAACTGACAACTGTGTTTTAAACACAGAAATGATTGATAGGAAGATTCCTAAGTGGCAAAAAATTATGCAAGAAGCTTCTAAACAGTGTGAACGAGCAAATATTCCTGTTTGTTATCCGCACTTTACCCTTAGTGAGCTTTTAGAATCCGAAAAATTTGATCGTGTATTAATATTTTGTGAGCGTATTGCCCAAAAAACAATTCGAGAAATTACGCCAATTAGTAAAGGTGAACGTATACTCGTTGTAATTGGTCCAGAAGGTGGGTTTTCAGAAAAAGAATTTGAATATTTTAGAACCCAAAATAATGTAGAATTATTAACTCTTGGAGATCTCATTTTGAAAGCGGATACGGCTGTTATTGTAGGATTGGGAAATATTATTTATGAATACTCGACTAATAAGTAAAATTAAAAAAGATGAAATATTAAATAGTATTTCGAGCCATTTTAGAAATAAAATTTATCTTGTTGGCGGTGCAGTACGTGATATGTTGCTGGATAGAGCAACGTTTGACAGGGATTTGATTGTTACAGATGAGGAAGCTTCTGTTTTTGCAAAAGATATCGCAGATTATTTTCAAGGTAAGTATATTCCTTTGGATGAAGGAAATAAAATATATAGGGTTGTTTTACCCGATAAATTGAATTTTATTGACATAACAAATCCTATTGAAAACTCAATGGAAAAAGATCTTACAAGACGCGATTTAACAATCAATGCGGTTGCACTTGATATAAACACAGGGGAAATACTTGATTATACGGGTGGTTTAAAAGATTTTGAAAATAAAATTATAAAAGGTATAAGTGAAGAAAATTTTATAGACGATCCTTTACGTTTATTGAGAATTTTTAGGTTTCATTCGATTTTAGGATTCAAAATTGATTCTTCGTTAATGAATATTGCTAAAAATCATTCAAAAATGATGGATAATCCTGCTCGAGAGCGTGTAGAATACGAGCTTATGAAACTTTTCGGCGGCAAATATGCTCATTCTGCCCTTTCAAAAATGGACGAATGTGGAATTCTTGAAAAGCTTTTCCCATTTGTAAAAGAGTTAAAACAGGTTACGCCAAACGCTCATCATCATCTGGATTTGTTTAATCATAGTATTGAAACAGTTAAACAACTTGAACTTTTATATGAAAATTCAAGATCTGAAGTAAAAAATCATTTAGAACGTGTTGATTTTGGAGGATTTAGCAGGCTTGCTCATTTGAAACTCGCTTGTTTTGTCCACGATATCGGTAAGTTTTCAACTTGGACAATCGAAGAAGATACAAACCGGCACAGGTTTATAAAACACGATGATGTGGGAGCTAAAATGGTTCCTTCCATTTTAAAAAATCTCGCGTTTTCTAATAAACAAATTGAATATATAAAGCTAATAGTAAAAAAACATATGTATGCGACAATGGTTGTATCTTCTCCCGATTACAGTGAAAAAACTATGATGCGTTATATTCGCAAAATGGAAGATAATTCAATTGATGCTATTATGATTGCAAAAGCCGATAGATTATCAGCTTTAGGACCGGAAATTACAGATGAAATTGTGGAAAAAAATTTGTCATTGCTAGATGATCTAACAAATTTTTATATAAAAACGCTCGAAACTTTGAAGCCTCTACCAAAGCTTTTAGATGGAAATGATGTTATGAAAATATTAAATATTTCACCTTCTCCTCAGCTGGGAAGGATCATGAATGCCTTGCACGAAGCCCAAATAAATAGTGAAGTTTTGACAAAAGAAGATGCAATAAATTTTGTCCAAAATTTTCAAGCTTAATATTTTGTGCTAGAATTTTGATTAAAGAGGTAGGGATATGAGTTCAAAGTTTTTTAAGCACAAGGGTTTTGTTATAATTTTAACGTTTTTTGCAATTTTATATGTTTTATTTTTGGTTTTACCGTTTGTCATATCTCCAATGCTAAATTCATATACCGGCAAGGTAGAAGAACTAATAAATTCTTCCACCGGTTACAATGCTAAAATAGAAGGACTAGGTGTTACGACATCTCCGAGTCTTGCTGCCGGAGTTAAATTTGACGATTTCTCATTGTATGTTCCACAATCTAATGAGCCGTTTTTTGTTTCTAAAAATTTTAAATTACGTTTAGCATTAATCCCTTTGATTTTTGGGCGAATTCAGCTAAAGGATATTAATCTTGAAACATTAAATACTGATTTAATTATCAAAGAAGATGGTAATTTACTGGTGCTTGATTACTTTAATCCCCAACAAAATGAAGAAAAAGATACTAATTCTTTTGATACTTTGCCATACGGTTTAAAACTTTCTAATACCTTGCCGGATGTTAGTGTAAAAAATTACAAGTTGGCTTTAACAGATCAAGAAACCGGAAAAAAATATTTCTTACATGGAGAAAAATTTCGTGTAAGTGATTTTATTTTTAATAAACATATAAGACTATCAACGGATGGTCAAATTATTTTTGACAATAATGTAATTTCTAATTTCGATTTAAACATTTACAATAATGTGATGCCGAAATTAAATCTTAACGATTTAGTATTTTCGCAAAAAGATTTTCCTATTGATTCCGAGGTTGAGGGGAAAAATGAAATACATAATTTTAATATTATTAAGATTTTAAACTCTATAAATAAAAATAATCTAAAAGCAGATATAACGGCAAATATAAAAACGTTTGGTACATTAGCCAATTTCTCTCAAAGAGGACATTTTAGAATTGACGGATTAACTGTTGCCGTTAACGGCAAACAACTTCCTGAAAGTTATGCGGATTTAAAGTTCAAGGGTAAAAAAGCGTATATTGATTCGGTATTTTTTACATCTAGCGATTCAAATGAAAAAACTCAATTAATTGGAACAATGTCTCCCGGGAAAAATACTTCAATAGATTTGACTCTAAAGTCAAATGCCAAAATAAATAATGTAATAAGATTGATTGATAGTATTGCCCAATCGTTTGATATCAACGATTTTAAAACAATTTCTGCAACCGGAGAAATTGATGCTGATTTTAGTATAAGTTCTGATTTAAAAAATGTCACTTCAAACGGATATTTAAAAGTTAAACCATCGAGTATAAAGTATGGGCTTTATAACATTTTGGTCGACAATATTACAGCAAATGTAAGTTTAGATAATAATAACATTGATATTAAAAATGCCGGTTTTTCAATATTTGGCAAGCCATTGAAACTTTCAGGTAAAATCCTTTCTAATGCTGAAGCCGATTTAAAATTGACGGCTGATAATCTTTTAATCAAAGGACTTTTAGCCGCTGCTGCTCAAATGTCGGTATTAAAAGAAAATGATTTTAAATCCGGCACATTGTCATTAGTTGCTTTGTTGAAAGGACGTCTGGATTCTTTAGTTGCGGATGTTTCATTAAAAATAAGTAATTTAAATATTTTAAATATAGCCTCCGGTCTTTCTGTTTTAGTGCCAGATGCAAATATTTCTATCGATACTGACAATATTAATATTAAAAATTCATATGTGGTGATTAATAACTCAAGGATTGATGTTAGTGGAACAGTCAAAGATTATATGAACGACAAATTGAGTATGAATATTTTGGCAAAAGGTAATCTTGCAACAGCAGGTATTATGTCATTTTTGCCTGCGGATATTCGTTCGATGTTTCCATATAAAGGTGCTTTACCTTTAAATATAGTAATTACAGGAAATGCCAAAACCCAAAATATGTCAGTTGATCTGATTGCAAATCCTACAAATTATATTCAATTTGCAGATGTAAATATTTTAAAAGGCAAAAATACAAAAATCCACTCAGATATGAAATATTCATCTGATACCATAAACTTTTCTAATTCCGGAATTTATACAGGAAGTTCTCAATTAGCCTCTTTAGGAGGTAGTATAACAAAAGTTTCATCTTCACCATATTTAAATTTAGCTATAAATATTCCAAATAAAGTTTCTTTTCCTATTTGGGGTATGGGTAAAAATTCTAATATTTCTGCATATGGGAGTGTAAATGTTACAGGGAATATTACAGATCCGCAAGTGAAGGGGACGGTTAATGCTTCGGATATTTCTGTTAAAGATATGGACTTTGTTTTAACAAATCTTGTAGCGAATTTGAAAGGCAAAATTTTATCGGGCAGTGCTACAGCAGATAGATTTAAATTTGGCAATATTATAGGTACAAATATCGAATCAGATTTTCTTTTAAAAAATTATACAGATTTTTATTTAACAAATCTTTCAGCGGATGCTTTTGATGGTAAAGTAAACGGCAAAATCTCGTACATAATTCCAACAACGGCAATTGGTTTTAGTATGAGTGGTAAAGGGCTAAACTCTACAAATGCGGTTTATGGGGCTTCCGGAATTAAAAATGCTCTGACCGGTACATTGGGTTTTAATACGAATTTAACAATGCGTGGGATTACGGATCAAGAGATTATTAAATCAATGAAAGGTGATGTTGATTTTAATATTGATGATGGAAGATTTATGAGCATCGGTAAACTTGAAAATCTTGTTGCTGCCCAAAATGTTCAATCAAACTCTATATTAAAATCTGCTATTTCATCTTTATCTACTTTGGCTGTTGTACAAGAAACGGATAAATTTAAAAATATAACAGGGAAAATGACACTTTCAAATGGTAGTGCTAATATCTCAAAAATTAATGTGACAGGTCCATTGATGTCTTATTATGTTCACGGGACTTATAATATCTTGCCAAATACTGCGAATTTAATTATTCTTGGAAGATTGGACTCAAAAGTTGTTTCTGTATTGGGAGTTGTTGGACAATTATCAGCAGAAAAGTTACTTTCTTATATCCCAAAATTTGGAACCGCAACATCACAGATTTTGCAAAAACTTACCGAAGATCCTGCAAATGAAAATATTTCGCTGATACCGTCTTTAAGTTCAGGCAGTTCAGCATATAAAGATTTTAAAGTTGTTATGAATGGGATTGTTGGAGCTTCAAACTCAATTAGAAGTTTTAAGTGGCTTTCCAAATGTGACACTACAAAAATTGACATAAAACAGGATTTGCAAGAGGCTAAGAATGCTGTTCAAACAAACATTAATAATCAAATAAATGATACAAAGACTAAAGTTGAAAACGTTAAAAACAATGTTAATAACATTATTCAAACTCAAAAACAGAACGTAGAAGCACAAAAACAATCTTTTGAACAAACAAAAACAGATATTCAAAATGCAAAAAATAATGCATCTCAAAGTGCTTCTAATCTTGGGAAACTGTTTATGAAAGCTGTGCAAAATGCTAACAAACCGGTTGGAGAGTAGTTTTTATAGTATGCAGGCTAAAACCATCAAAATCAAAGTTCCAATTTGAAATGCTGTTGCCATATTTTGTCCGAAACGGTTACTGTCATATCTTTTGGCAGATTTTTGTGCAGATAAAGCACTTGAAATTCTTGAAATCCGTTCGTTCTCATTGTCAGACGGGAAACTTGTTCCAAATACACTTGATTCAATTCTTGTTAGTCTTGATGAGGTTGATTCATTTTCAAATTTTTGATGAAATAATTTTTTCTCTATTGTGGAAATACTCATATTTTTTACTGGTCTGTTGTAACTGTTTGAAGACCCGGTATATGATGAAAAATTATCATCATCATAAAAATCATCATAGCTGCCGAAGCTATTTTGTTGATTGTAAGCATCATAATCAAAAGGTGATCCATACTGATCCAGATGATAGTTTTGAGCAAATTTACTCACAGGGTCATCGTAGAATGAATTTTCTTGCTGTTGCATACCGTTTGCCATAAAGCTTTGAGGTTTAATTTGTGCTTTAAGACGATCAACACGTGTTGATAGGTCTTCATTGTCATAACTTTTGTTAAATGTTTTTTTCTCTAAATTTGAAAGTCTTGTTTTTATATTCTGTCCTTTAAAATCTTTTTTAAATACCTGTTGTTCAAGTTCATTTATGACAGGATAGTCTATTGTAGTGGCTTCTGCCGGTTCTTTTTCATATACAATAGAATCTTCATCCTCTCTAAAAGTATCTTCTTTTGGGGTAATTTCTTGCCCCATTTCGTTAACAGAAAGATCTTTTTTTAATTTTGCTATGCGGGTTTGAGTTTGTCCTGTTGAACTTTTACCGTAAACTTTTTCTTCTATACGATTTAATCTTGTCATATCACTTTCATTTGGATAAGTAAAACCGTATATTGAATTTTCAATTTTGTCTAAGGCGGTATTAACTGCTGGCACTGCCTGACAACTTAAGACTATTATAATAGCAGTAAATAAAGCTATTTTCTTCATAAAACATTCTCCTTGTGAAAAAGGATAATTTGTTTTAGTGAAAATTTTTATTCTATATATTGTGAATTTTAAATTTTCATAAAAGAGTGCTTTTGTCATAGGACAAAAGCACTAGTTTCGTATTGCTATTATTATGAAAGGATTAAGCTTATTTTACCATTCGCATTTCTTTTAAAGCTTTAAGTTCATTTTGATATGGTGAAATTGATGTAATTTCATCAATAATTTTTGGTAATTCCCCAATTACATAGTCGATTTCATCTTCTGTTGTAAATCTGCTCAAACTCCAGCGAATACTTCCATGAATAGATGTAAACGGCACATTCATTGCTCGCAATACATGACTTGGCTCCAAAGATCCGGAAGTACAAGCAGAACCTGAAGAAGCACAAATTCCAAGATCAGACAAGTGAAGGAGTATAAGTTCACCCTCTATATACTCAAAACCTATATTTGTTGTGTTTGGCACTCTATTTGCCAAACCTGTGTTTAACCTTGCATTATAAATATTTTGTAAAATATTTTTCTCCAACTTGTCGCGAAGTCTTTTAACTTCAGTCATTTCATACTCAAGATTATCTATAGCAAGCTCTGCGGCTTTTCCTATTCCGACGATATATGGTGTATTTTCTGTACCGGCACGTTTACCGCGTTCTTGATGACCGCCTATAATAAGAGGAGTAATCATTGTTTTTGAGTTTATGTATAAAGCTCCTATCCCTTTTGGAGCGTGAAATTTGTGACCGGAAACCCCAAGCATATCAATTCCTGCTTTTTGTACATCAATAGGAATCTTTCCGGCAACTTGAACAGCATCAACAAAAAATTTAGTTTCTTTGTTCTTTGACTTTATTATTTGTGAAATTTCTTCTATAGGGTTTAGGACACCTGTTTCATTGTTTGCCCACATAACTGAAACGAGTGCAGTTTCATCGGTTATTGCATGCGACAATTCATCAAGGTTCAGTTCACCATTTGCGTTTACTCCAATGTAGTCAACCTTATAGCCTTGTTTTTCTAGCATTTTATAAACGTTTAACACGCAAGGATGTTCAATTTTGGTTGTTATAATATGTTTTTTAGACTTGTCATAATTTAGAACTCCACGAATAGCAGTATTTGCACTTTCTGAACCACAAGATGTAAATATTATTTCTTTTTCATTTGCGGCATTTAGCAAATCTTTTATTTTCCCTCTGGCTTCTCTTATCGCACGTGACGAATTTTTGCTAAAATCATACATACTTGAAGGATTTGCGTATTCCTCTTTAAAATATGGAAGCATTTCCTCAAGTACTTTTTCATCAACTTTTGTGGTCGCATTGTTATCTAAATATATTATTTTATCTGCCATTTTAATTCACCTCTACAACATTTATATCGCTACCTAGAGCATTTTTTAATGTCGATTCTACAAATAATTTTAATGTCATTGTAGAATTTTTGCATCCGGAACATTGACCGCGAAGCTTTACATAAATGTCATTATCCTTAATATCAACAAGTTCAATGTCTCCACCATCTTTTACAAGTTCAGGTGAAATTTGTGTTTCAATAATATTATTGATTTTTAAAATACGCTGAGTCGGAGTCAAATCTTTGATATCTTCTTTTTCTGCTTTTCCATTGTAATATTCATCAATCACTTTTTGAATATCGCCTTTGCAACGTCCGCAGGCTCCGCCGGCTTTGGTGTAGTTTGTAACTTCGTCTACAGTTTTTAAACCGTTTGTTTTTATTGCATCAATAATTGTCTTTTTAGTTACTTGAAAACACGTACAAATAATTTTATTTTCTTCATCATTAGCTTTTATTTCGTCAAGATCCACATAGCCTTCTGCTTTGTAATTTTTTAAAGCATCTTCTAACGCTTCATATCCCATAACAGAACAGTGCATTTTTTCAGGCGGAAGTCCGCCGAGTTCATCAGCGATGTCTTTATTCGTAATTTTCCGTACTTCATCAACAGTTTTGCCTATAATCATTTCGGTCAGAATACTTGAACTTGCAACGGCAGATCCGCAACCAAAAGTTTGAAATTTTGCATCTGTTACAATATCATTTTCTATTTTTAAATATATTTTCAGTTGGTCACCGCAAACCAAAGAACCCGCAATCCCTACAGCATCAGCATCTTCAATAGAGCCGACATTTCGCGGATGTCTGTAGTGATCCATAACTTTTTCGGTATAATCCCACATAAAAAATTCCCTTTCCTAAACCTTATGACTATATTATAACCTAAAAATATTTAAGAAAGAGAATTTTAATTATTATTTAATTATTGACAATTCATATCACAAATCGAATTCGATTTAAATACTAATTATCCGCTAGGCAAACGAACCTGTAACCGGACTCATTGCGATTGCAGTTGAAATTACCGTCCGTGTACCTACGGCCGAAGCGGCGGGTGCGAGAGCTAACGCTCGTACTCGAGCGCTCCTCTGACGACCACAGGAAGAAGACCGAAACAGAAGAAGGGTCAATGCCAAGTTTTGCGACCTCTGTTGTATCCCAGCTTGCGGATTGGTAGTCTGAGTATGCACTTATGCTGCCTGCTATGCTTGGGTATACAGCTTTAGCTATGTTTGCTAGTTCTGTCATGTCAGGTAAGTGACCTCCCATGTCCTTACACGTTACTACAGCTCCTACCCAAACATCTGTTTCATTACTTCCATATGGGCAGTGTTTGATTTCTGGATATTTAGGATTATCTAAATAATCTTCACAGTTCTTTGCTGGTGGTTGTCCTGCGGAAGATGTATCTGCTTGTTTAATAATATTGTAACCCGCTATTGTCGCTATAGTTGCAGCTTGGGTTTCACTGCCTCCACCTCCGCCGCCTTCGGCTGCTACAATATTAATTGTTCCTCCATTGAACGCCGTTAAATCTTTTCCATATTTATTAGGTGTTCTGCTTCCATTTAGATCATAGATACCTGCTACACATGGATGAATTGTCTTATTCTTTGTATCTATACTATCAGGATCAGATATACAGTTCTTGTTATATGTAAGAATTATAGGGGTGCCGTCTGCTAATACCATTGCTACAGGTGCCATAAATTCTTCGCCTGATTCTGTATCTCCTTTTCCTAGTGATGCTGCTGTATTTAAATCCACAACATCTACTGTT
>JAFUUC010000093.1 GCA_017471365.1 bacterium | reverse complement strand
TACACTATCCGGATCTGAGATACATTTTTTATCATAAGATAGAATAATCGGTGTACCGTCTCCCAATACTATTGCAACAGGGTTCATAAAATCTTTCTCTCCACCGGTTGGAAGGTTTAGAGAACTTGCTGAATTTATTTTAGATAGTTCAATAGATTTTTGTTCACCGTTTTGAATATAGTTTAATTCACTATACGGTAGACATTCTGTAAATGCTTTTGTTGTTCCGTCACATACAGCTGTAATCTTCATGTATTTACCTAATTCTTCTACAAATTCAGCAGTAGAAGAATAAGTATCATTCATACCTCCGTGAAGATCCAGCATGTTTAGTCCTTGAATAAGTTTGGCTTCGATTACAGCTTTTTGGTTTGAGTCAGCTTTTTCGTTGATCTTTGCGATGAGTGTCGGTAGTGTCATTGCTGCAACTACTCCGATGACTGCGAGGGTGATAAGTACCTCTGCCAAAGTAAATCCTCTTTTTTTCATCTTTTTCTCCTTTCTAGTAATAACTGGTTAATAACATGTTATAATATAAATTAAAATTCTCCTTTTGTAAAGTACATGTTATAGACAATGTAATAGACAAGGTTGAATATGGAAAGAAAATTTTTTAGAACGGGCAACGGCTGGTCACTATTCGTTCCTAAAGTGGTTATCGAATTATTAAAAATTGATCCAGAAAAAGACTCCATAGAAATGCAAATAGAAAATGATATTTTGAAAATAAAAAAAGTTAAAAGAGAAGGCTGAACATTAACAGTTCAGCCTTCTTAAATATTATAACTAAAATACTAAATTACAGCATCGGCACAATCTTGGCAAATGCCATCATCATTTAAATCTCGATATTTCCAGCAGCGAGAGCATTTTTCACCTTGAGCCTTAACAACCCAAACGCGATAGCCGTTTTCTGAATATTCATTCAAAAATTCTACAGGTGCTGAATCCGTAACGCTTGCTTGAGAAACAATATAAATATCGGCAAGATCTGATTCATTTTCTTTCAAAACTTCTGAATTTTCTGCTTTGATAAACACGGCAACTTCCAAAGAGCTTCCGACTTTTTTGTCTGCTCTAAGAGGTTCAATAGCTTTTGAAACAACTTCTCTTGATTTCAATATCTGCGAGAATTGTTCTTCGAGTTTCTCATTATTCCATTCATCATGAACTTTCACCCAATCTGAAAGCAAAATACTAATCAGCCCGCCACGTTGAACTTCAGGAACATTTTGCCATATATCTTCCGCCTGATGAGGCATAACAGGAGCAAGTATTCGCACTAATGCCATCAAGTTTTCATATAAAACAGTTTGACAAGCTCGACGAGATAATGATTTTTTACCTGCGGTATAAAGTCTATCCTTCACAATATCAAGATAGAAAGAACTTAAATCGACAGCCGCAAAATTCTGTAAACATTGGAAATACTTATAAAATTCATAATGTTCAAACGCTTCTGTAACTTCTGCAATTAGCTTATTGAGTTTTGATAAGGCAAATTTATCAATTAATTTTAAATCTTCATAATCAACATAGTCTTTTGCCGGATCAAAGTCGAACAAATTACCAAGTAAAAATCTTGCGGTATTTCTTGTCTTTTTAAATATTTCAACAAGTTGACCAATAATATTATTACCTATCTTAATATCATTTCTATAATCAACAGAAGCAGCCCAAAGTCTCAAAATATCAGCACCGTAGTTTTTAATAATATCATCTGGTCGTATATAATTACCAAGAGACTTTGACATTTTTCTGCCGTCTTCGCCAAACACAAACCCGTGAGTAAGTACCTGTTTATAAGGAGCAATTTCTTGGGTTGCGATAGAAGTTAAAAGAGATGACTGGAACCAGCCTCTATGTTGATCTGAACCTTCTAAATACATATCAACCGGAGTATGACCTAATTCGTTAGAGCGTTTTTCAACAACAGCTCTCCAAGAAACACCTGAATCAAACCATACGTCCATAATATCTTTTTCTTTGCGGAAATGTCTTTTGCCGCATTTAGGGCAAACAAAACTTTCCGGCAAAAGTTCTTCAGCCGAATGTTTTACCCATGCATCTGAACTTTCGTTTTCAAATATTTTTGCGACATTTTCGATAGTTTCATCACTGCAAATTACTTCTCCGCAGTCTTCACAGTAGAATATTGGAATTGGAACCCCCCAAGCACGTTGGCGAGAAATACACCAATCCGTACGACCGGCGACCATATTTCCTATGCGACTTTCACCACTTGCAGGTATCCATTTTACTCCTTTTATAGCTTCGAGAGTCTTTTCTCTAAACTTATCAATTTTTACAAACCATTGAGGAGTTGCACGATAAATTACAGGATGTTTGCATCTCCAGCAGTGGGGATAGCTGTGGTTAATAGTATTTTGATGAACCAAAGCCTCGCAATCTTTCAGCATATCAATAACCATTGCATTGCCTTTATAATAAGGAACTCCTACAAGCTCCGGTATTTTGGCTTCTTCAGTCCAACAACCTTTACTGTCAAGAGGAGAAAGAACCTCGATTCCATATTTTACACCGACCTCATAGTCTTCCAAACCGTGTCCCGGTGCAGTATGAACCAAACCGGTACCAGCATCAAGTGTAACGTGTTCACCAAGAATTATCTTAGATTTACGATCAACAAGCGGATGTTTAACCTCCATAAGTTCAAAATCCTGACCAATTGCAGTAGCAATAATCTTAATATCCGATTCTTCCCAACTAACATCTGCCAAGAATCCACTCAATAAATCTGTAGCAACAACGTAAATGTCACCTTTATAATCGAATAAAGTATACTCAAACCTCGGATGCATTGATATCGCAACATTTGAAGGAATTGTCCAAGGAGTTGTTGTCCAAATAATAGCGTATACTTTTTTACTATCCAAATCTACTATATGATTAATTTTTTCTCTGCTTTGGTTATCAAATTCAAACCTTACATAAATAGACTCAGATGAAACATCTGCATACTCGACTTCCGCTTCTGCTAAAGCTGTTTCACAAGAAGCACACCAATAAACCGGTTTCAATCCTTTTTCAATGTAACCTTTTTTATACATTTCACCAAAAACTCTCACCTGTTCAGCTTCGTATTCCGGCGATATTGTCAAATAAGGATTTTCCCAGTTGCCCAAAACTCCAAGACGTTTAAATTCGTTTTCCTGTCCTTTAAGGTTCTTATGTGCAAATTCACGGCATTTTGCTCGCAATTCAGCTTCTGTAATTGCGTGGCGTCCGCCTTCAATTTTTTTAACAACAGCATTTTCTATAGGAAGCCCGTGACCATCATAACCCGGTACGTACGGAGCATAAAAACCTCGTTGAGATTTATATTTAATCAAAATATCTTTCAAAATTTTATTCAAAGCCGTTCCAACGTGTATTTTTTCAGAACTCAAATACGGAGGACCGTCGTGTAAAACAAATGAATTTCCTTTTTCACGATTTGAAATAATTTTGTTATAAATATCGTTTTCTTCCCAGAACTTTTGAATTTCAAGTTCCCGAACAGTTGCATTCGCTCTCATTGCCAATGTTGTCTGAGGCAAATTTAATGTATCTTTATACTGTTTAGCTGTTGTTTCTGTCATTTAATTATCCTCTACTTTTTCAACTACACCTTCAACTCTTTTCGTAACCGGAAAACTCCAATCTTTATCTTCCGTATCACATTCTTTTATAAAACTATTCATTTTATCATAATCAAATTCATTTTCCCATCGAGCAATGACAACCGTAGCAACGCAGTTACCTACAAGATTGACCGTAGTTCTGCCCATATCAAGTATTTGATCTATACCTAACAAAATTGCAACCCCGATGAGCGGAATATTAAAGCTTGCAAGCGTGCCGGCTAACACAACCAAAGAAACTCTAGGCACTCCGGCAATTCCTTTGCTTGTAAGCATTAGAGCAAGCATCATCAGAATTTGCTGACTCAAATCGAGATTTATCCCGCAAATTTGTGATGAAAAAATAACTGCCATAGCAAGATACAACGTACTTCCGTCAAGATTAAATGTATATCCCGTTGGCATAACAAAACTTACAATTTCCTGTGGCACACCGAATTTTTGCATAATTTCAATGGCTTTTGGAAAAGCAGCTTCTGAGCTTGCTGTCGTAAATGCTAATACAGCAGGTTCTTGAACTGCTTTCAACAAATTGCGTAAAGAAATTCTTGCATATTTACACGCAATAAACAAAACAAGCATTACAAATACAGCAAGTGCCGTATACAATGAAAATATTATCTTAGCGTAATTTTTTAAAATAGAAAGCCCATTAGTTCCAACAGTAGAAGCTATCGCTCCAAAAATTCCCAAAGGTGCAAAATACATAACATATTCTGTAAATTTAAACATTATTTGAGAAACAGAATTGAGCAAATCCATAACCGGCTTTGATTTTTCTCCAACTGCACAAATTGCAATTGAGAAAAATATTGAAAATACAACAATTTGTAATAAATTACCTTCCGCCATTGATTGAATAATACTTGTTGGAAAAATATTCATAACCATTTCCCCAACAGAAGTGTGCGGAGTAGTTACAGCCATTAAACCGGCTTCTTTTAGAAGTTCAGGGTTAGCAACATGCCCGCCAAATCCATGACCGGGGTTAAAAATATTCCCCATAGTAAGCCCGATAATAAGAGCTAATGTTGTTACAATTTCAAAATAAATTATAGTTTTTATTCCAATTTTACCGAGTTTTTTTACGTCCCCGTGTCCCGCAAGCCCGGTAACAAGTGTCGCAAAAAGCAGTGGAGCAATAATCATTTTCACCATACGCAAGAAAATGACCGCAAAAACTTTCATTTTCACCGCAGCATCAGGGTAAAAATGACCGAAAATAACACCTAAAATCAGTGCCGCAAATATCAAAAATGTAAGTTTTGAGTGTTTCAATTTCGATCCTCTCAATATACATTGTAAAACAAAAACGGTAAAAATAAAGAGGCACCTTGAAGAAAATCTTCAAGGTGCCTGATTTATAATCAAAGTGACATGATGTGTGTGTTATTCTCCTTGTTCAAGTTGATTTTTCCTGTTTATCGCATCTTGCATGTCATCATACGGTCCTGCAACACGTGTTCTGGTTTCGCCTGATACTTTAACTACAAAGTATTTTTTGCCTTTTTTAACAACTTGGTGGTAAGTTCTTACGCCCGGAGTATAGTCATGGCTTACCCTTCTTGTACCATTAACAATTTGAGGACTTTTTGAAGTATCTGCATTGTATTCCCTGCCGTTGAGCGTTAATGTAGGGAATGATAACTCCTCACCAACTCTGATACTGTTAGCATTTTTCTTTTGGGTTGCTTGTTGCCACAATGGTAACAATTTCATTGCTGTCGCAGCATTTACTCCATAGAATGCCATTATCATAGGAAGAACTGTATCACCTTGACGAACTTTGAATGTCGGATCAGGAACCTCTTCTGTTTCTTCGGTTTCTTCTGGTTCAATGTCGTAAAGATCGCCTTCTTCAACTTCCGGATCTTCATCGATATCAATATCTTCATCAACATCCGGATCTTCATCAACTTCTTCTTCCGGAACAGCTTTTGTCAAGATTTCAGGATGTTTTTGAGCATATTTCAAGAAGTTAAGAGCACTTAAAATTTCTTCTGTATTCGCAGTACCCGTATGCAAACCTCCGATAGCCTGTTGAATAACTGCTGCCTTGATAGCTTTTTGAGCAGTCGGATCTTTTGTTATCATAGATAGATCTAAATCAATAATTTCTTGAACAAGACCTCTATTTGCTCTTGTAGATGCAGTTGAATTACCTCTTACAAGCAATGCATTGTCTAATACGCTATCAATTTCGCCTTCATTAAATGCATTTTGTGTCTTAGGATTTGTAAATATGAATGCAGACAAAGCGGCACCAAGTACACTTAACAAATTACCAGGTAATGTACTCTTAGAATCATGGTCAGTGTCGGTAACAGGATTACCATCTTGAGGATTATCAACCCAGTGTCCAATTTCTTCAGTAGCTGGAGTACCAGGTGTTCCAGGGTGATCTACAGTATGTGGAATACCATTTGTATCAACTACAGTCTCTGTCCAACCCGGAGTACCAGGTGTTCCAGGTGACGCAGGTGTATCTACAACCCAAGTTCTATTGTTGATTACAGTCTGAGCAATTGCAACAGCATCAGCAACAGCCTTGCCACCGCCTAAGAAGCCCAGTGAAGCTCCTAATCCGGCCAGACCTGCATTCTTCAGTCTTTGTCCAATACCGTGTTCACGACCAAAACCTAATTTTTTGGCAAGACGTCTTGCTGCAACTTTAGAAAGCCCTGTTGCATTAGCAAGTCCTGCTACTTCATCTTCAAGGTTCAATCTATCATCTCCAGCTGCGTAAGAAGCAACGAAGTTTTGAAGATCAGTTGTGCTAAGTTTTCCACCTTCTTCTTTTACTTCTTGCATATGACTTGCAGCTTCATAACCACGTTTCAATACATCAAGACGTTCCTGATATTTTGCTTTTAACTCAGGATCAGTAGTACCCGCTACCAAGCGTTCCTGAGCATCAATTTTCTTTCTCAAATCACGAGCTGCCAATGCAATTCCGGCAAATTCGTCATCTGTTAGATATATCGCATCCGGATCACCTGAAGCTTCTGCTGACTCTTTATCAATATATAAATGATCTGCTTCTCTTACGGCATCAACATTACCATAGTTTTTGTCATTACGCTTTGCAGCTTTAGCAATTCTTGCGGTACCGGAACCTATACCCAAGAAATGTTTTTCACCGGCTTTGTAACGAGCTTTTACTCTTTGGAATGTTGCATATTTATCTGATTGTTCTTTTTCTGCCTTATCTAATTTAGCCTCGGCAGCTTCAAGTGCAGCCTTATTCTCTGGCGTTCTATTTTTCTGATATGCTTTTTCAGCCGCAGTATATTCTTTTTTAGCTTCTTTCACAGCTTTTCTTGCTGCTTTATAATCAGCTTTAGCCTTTTTATAATCAGCTTTTGTCAAATCACCGCGTATTTCCTGACGAACATGATCTTTATCAGTCATAGCTGCGTTTTCTTCTTCGATACCGGTTCTTGCTTCAGAATCGACATTGATTGCAGCTTCCTCCATAGCAACATCTGCTGCATCCTGAGCATCATGAGCCTGAGTTGCTAAATCAGCTCGACTGCCCGGTTGCGGTGGACGATTTGCAGCTTGAGCTGCCTGGTAAGCCGCTGACTGAGCTTTAAGGTCAGCCCCATTAGTAGCTCCCGGATTGCCTTCTCGTTCATCAACGTGTTCAGCATCACGTGCTTCATCTGAAAATTGTACAACGTCGCCTTCTTCAGATTCTTCAAATTGAATTAACGCCGCCTGATAATCTTCATCCGTAATTTGACCACTACTGTGTAATTGTTCAAGTTCATCGGCCCGTACAATTCGTACCTTGCCTCCAACATTCATTTGCACACCATCAATACTCATTTTCTCTTGTCCTTTCTTTTCTTATAGAAAATTACTTCATTATTCACATACTTTTATAAACGCTTTTTAGTTATCAAAATTGACTAAAAAATATCTATTTATTATATACTTCATATCTAAAAAGCAGGTATAGCTTATATTTTCAGGTTGTTAAGAAATATTACGCACTGCCTTTTACACAACCATGTTGTCGGTTTGCATGCATTAGAACTTTAGGCTTTAATAAGAATGTTTTACAATTCTTCATAATAGTGTTATCATTTATGTATGGACGAAATCGTACAAAGACTCAGGGATCTTGGGCTTAACTCTTACGAGGCGAAGGTTTACTTAGCACTTTTAAAAAAGTATCCTGCAACAGGTTATGAAATATCTCAAAGTGCTGACATACCGCAATCTCGGGCATACGATGCTTTAAAATCTCTTGTCAACGAAAAATTGGCATTTACATCTAATGAAAAACCCCAAAAATACACTCCTATTGCACCAAAAGAATTGACAAAACAGTTTAAAAGAAAAATAAATTCTACTATAGAATACCTCGAAAAAAAGCTTCCTGACGTAAAAGAAGACTATAATGAACCAATACACTCAATTTCCGGCTATGAAACAATAATTAATAAATTAAAAGAAATTATTAAAAACGCCAAGCACTCTATATATATAGAAATTTGGAACGAAGATTTTAAGATACTCGAAAATCTTTTAAGAAATGCTTACGAACGTGAGGTAGATGTAAAAATTGTTGGCTACAATTTTATAAAATCAAATTTTGGACTCATTTACAATCACGATGGCGGAAAAGAAATTGAAACAACATTGGGACGTATGGTTTATCTTGTTGCAGACAATAGCGAAGGAGCATTTGGGAAAATAACATCAAACATAGTATGGACAAAGAATGAAAATGTATCTCTTTTATTAAAAGAATTTATAGTACACGACATGTATCTTCTTGATGTCGGACAAAATTTCCCCGAACAATTAAAATATTTCTACGGAAACGGTTTTAAAAAACTTAAAGAAAAAATCCTCAGTGCTGATTCAAAATTTAACATACACTAAAACTATTCACACTTCATAATTTTTTACTTTTCAAATCAAATTTTCAGTTTTATAATAAGTATAAGTTGAACATGCTTTTTGGGAGAAAATATAGAAATGTACGGGTATAGTTTTGAATTAATTACGGGTCCGATGAGTTGTGGTAAAACGGAAGAACTTTTACGCAGAATAAGACGTTGTATCATAGCAAGGAAAAAAGTTATAGTTGTTTCACCGGAAGTTGATACCCGTGCAAAAGGAGATTATATCGAGTCAAGAAACGGTTTGTGGCTTGATGCAGTTAAAGTAAAGCATTCCATACAAATTCTAAGCCTTGTCAAAGATGCTGAAGTTGTTGCAATTGATGAATTGCAATTTTTCGATTCAAATATAGTTGCAGTAATAACTCAACTGATGAAGGAAGGTAAAAAGGTTATAGGTACCGGTTTGGAACTTGATTTTAAAGCAGAACCTTTTGGCTCAATGCCAGAACTTTTGTGTATCGCAACTGAAATTAACAAGCTTCATGCTGTATGTATGAAGTGTGGCTGCGAGAACGCAACCAGAACTCAAAGACTTATTGACGGAAAACCCGCAGATAAAAGTTCTCCACTTATTATGATCGGCGGCGATGAAACCTACGAAGCTCGCTGCATAAAGTGTTATGAACTTCCTGATGTGAAGAAGAAAACAAAGTTCGTGGATTTGAAAGTTTTGCAATTTGATAGGAAATAAAGTATTTAATACAATATTTAAATGAATGTGGAATGGATTATTTCACATTTTTTATTATATGTGCTATTATAAACGTAATAAATCCTACAGACGGGAACTTTTTTAAAAAACATTCGTCTACAACCGTAGGAATTATTGGAGGTTTAATTTAAAATGAAGAAATTTAAGAGCTTAATATTTTTAGGATTATTTGCAGCATTATTCGGCTGGACAATTAATTTGAATGCAACAGCTGCAACACCAACCGAACTATATGACAATGTTTGGAGATTAATAAATTCTCGCTATGTCGATCAAACAAACAACGAGCAAGATTGGACAAAGTGGCGACATAAATACGATAGAGTGATTAAATCCGACGAAGATGCTTATGTCGCAATAAACACAATGATCGCAAGTTTGAATGATCCATATACAAAATTTCTTGATCCGAAAGAATTTCAAGATGAAACAAGTTCCATTAAAGGTTCACTAAAAGGTATTGGTATCCAAATCGGAGTCAAAGACGGCAAACTTATGGTAATAGCTCCGATCGAAGATACTCCTGCCGAAAAAGCCGGACTTCAGGCAGATGACGAAATTTTATCAATCGACGGTAAAAGCACAAAAGGTATTACCGTTGACAAAGCCGCTGACCAAATTCGAGGAGAAGAAGGCACACAAGTTACATTGCTAATTAAACGCAAAAATTTAGAACCTAAGTCTTATACAATTACGCGTGCCGAAATAGAAATTAAATCCGTTTCTCAAAAAATTCCCGAAAATATTACAATGCCGGATGATATTTGCTATATTAGATTAAGTTCTTTTATTAGCCGGAATGCCTCAAAAGAAATTGCTGATATTTTGAATAATTCAAAAGACAAAAAAGTATTCATTATGGATTTGCGTTCAAATCCGGGAGGACTTTTGAGCAATGCGATTTATATTTCAGACATGTTTTTAAATGGCGGTTCTATCGTAAGCACCGTTGACCGCGATGGCTACAAAGAAACCCAAAAGGCGTCCGCAGGTGTTTTAACAACAAAACCTCTTGTGATCCTTTTGAATAAAGGTTCAGCCTCCGCAAGTGAAATATTCTCCGGTGCAATGAAAGATAACAAAAGAGCTGTCTTAATCGGTACCCAGTCTTTTGGCAAAGGTCTTGTACAAGAAATTAACAAACTTCCTAATAATGCCGGAGTAAATATTACAATCCAAAAATATTTAACCCCAAATGGCACTGATATTCATAAAAAAGGGATTACCCCGGATATTGTTGTTGAATTGAGCGAAGAAAATATCAAAAACAAAGATGATATCCAATTGAAAAAAGCAATCGAAGTTGCGAGAGAACTCGAACACGGTAACTACGTAGTAAAAAAATAAAACAAAACGCAACCACATTCTTTAAGAATGTGGTTGCGTATGAATTATAAAATCCTCTACTAATTGTCCGCCAGGCAAACGAACCTGAGTCCAGAGTTATCGCGATAGCCGTCGTAACTACTGTACGTGCCACCACTGGTGAAGTAGCGGGCACGAGAGTCATCGCCCGTAGTGTCGAACTCCTCTGACGACCACAGGTTGAGACCCGGAACAGAAGAAGGGTCACCAAGTTTTGTTACCTCTGTTGCATCCCAGTTTGCCGAATTGTAGCCATAGGTGTCTACGCTTGAGAGGCTTGGGTATACTGCTTTTGCTATGTTTGCCAGTTCTGTCATGGTAGGTAAGTGACCTCCCATTTCCTTACACGTTACCAACGCTCCTACCCAGTAGTCACTTTCTCCTGAGTATGGGCAGTGGGTTATTTCAGGATACTTAGAGTTTCCTAAGTAAGTTGAACAATCCATTGCCGGTGGAGATGTTAGTCCGTCTGTTTGTTTAATAATATTG
>JAFUUC010000092.1 GCA_017471365.1 bacterium | reverse complement strand
TCATAGTGCGGGTTTTCAGGTTTGAAATTGTCCATAAGCCTTGCCTTTCCGTCGTTTTGACTGTTTTTGTTTCTTAACTTCCTCGCGTGTTTCTTTAACACTCTCTCATTATAAACTATTTTTTTATCTTCCGCAAGACTTTAAAAAAAATAGTTTATCCGCGGCTTTTACTTTTCTTAAATAAAAACAAAAGCGGGATCAAAACAAAGCACATCAAACCAAAAATTCTAAATGAATCCATAAACGCCCAGAGTGTAGACTGTTTGATTAAACTTCCGTACAAAGAATAATCCGCCATGTGTCTTGCAACATCTATTCCAGTATACTGGCTTAATGCTGCGGTTGTAGTTTGAATTCTTTCTACAAAATTATTATTCAATTCGCTCAAGTTCCCAACCATCATGTACTGATGAACTTGTGCAAACCTGGTAAGCATTGTTGCAACCAAAGATGTACCTATCGCTCCACCAATATTTTTAAACAAATTTTGCAGCCCGGAAGCATTTGTCATTTGAGTATTTGATAGTGTTTCCATAGACAAATTAATAATAGGAATCATAGACAAGCCCATACCCATACCCATTAAATAATTTGGAATCATAATATTTACTGTTGCAATTTGAAGATTTAAAAATCCGAATATTAAACCCGCAGAACCAATTAGCAAAAGCCCTGCAACAACCATTTTTCTTTTGTCAACTCTGTCAGCAATAAATGCACAAATTACCATTGATGTCATACTGCCTAAACCTCTTGGCATCATTGACATTCCGCTTAAAAACGCTGTATACCCCATCATACTTTGCAAAAATTGAGGCAATATTGCAATTGAAGCATATAAAACAGACATCATAACAACTTGAATAAATGTTCCGATAACAAATTCTTTGTTCTTAAATACGCTTATATCAACAAGAGTATTTTTTCTTGTCGCCTGAGATATAAAAAAACATATTGCCGAAATACAAGATGCCGTGAAAATCCATCTTATCCATGTTGCATTAAACCAATCAGCATTGTTACCTTTGTCAAAAAATACTTGCAAACATATTAACCACAATGTTAAAAATGAGAATCCAAGCCAATCCATTTTGACATCTTTTTTACGTTGTGCATAAGGCGGATTAAATAACAAACTCTTTGCCATAAAAGCTGCTATACATCCAAAAGGAACATTTATAAAGAATATCCAAGGCCAGGTCCAGTTGTCCGTAATCCAACCACCCAAAACCGGTCCAACAATAGGAGCAATAATTACACCCATACCAAATAGTGCCATTGCTGTTCCGCGTCTTTCTTTAGGAAAGCTCTCCATCATAATTGCCTGAGACAAAGGTACAATACCACCGCCACCTGCACCCTGTAAAACTCTATAAATAACCATTTGCCCCAAAGAATTTGCCGTTCCACACAAAAAAGAAGCTATAGTAAATAACAAAATACTTATTATATAAAAATTCTTGCGTCCAAAAAATTTACTAAAAAAATCAACCGAAGGAATAACAATACCCGAAGCGATCAGATAACTTGTTAAAATCCAAATACTTTCATCTCGTGTTGCCGAAAAACTCCCTGCCATATGCGGCAAGGCTACGTTAGCAATTGTCCCATCCATAACGTAAATGAAACAAGCCAACAACACCGGAGCACAAGCAATCCAAGGATTTTTCGGTAAATATTTAGTTTCGTCTTCTATTTGTGTTGTCTGGGTGGACATTGTGTTTATTTTACTCTAACTTTTGGCACTACTGACATCCCCGGTACAATATTATATTCCTCCGGATCAATATTTTCAGTAAATACAATTTTTACAGGTATTCTTTGAACAATTTTTACGAACGAACCAACCGCATTCTCCGGCGGGAACAAACTGGATTTTGCTCCGGAAGCTCTTTGAATACTGTCTATCTCACCTTTGAAAACTCTATTCGGGTAAGTATCTACTTTAATATCAACTTTTTGACCCTTTTTCATATGTCTTAATTGATTTTCTTTAAAATTAGCCACAACCCAAACTTCTTCCGGCACAAGTGTAAACAACGGAGAACCAACATTTACATACATACCTTTTTCAACGCGTCTAGATGCTACTGTACCCGATTGTGGTGCATAAATCTTTGTATAAGACAAATCCAATTCAGCTTTGTCTTTTGCAGCTTTTGCATTTAAAAGGTTTGCATCTGCAACAGTTTTGCCGGAATTATCAGAAAATAAACCCTGCTGAGCTTGAGTTAAACCAGCTTTTGCAGAATCATATTTAACCTGAGCTGCATCAAGAACCTGCTTAGAAACAGCACCCTGCTCATAAAGTTTTGTGTAACGATCTAAATCTTTTTTAGCTAGCGAAATATTAGATTCAGAAGCCACAAGATTAGCTTTTGCATTCGCCTGATCAATCTTGATTTTTTCATAAGCCGCATCAGCTTGAGCAAGTTTAACCTTATAATCCGCATCATCAATTATTGCAACAAGATCACCGGCTTTTACAAATTGATTATCCTTAACATAAACTTCTTCAATTTGACCGGAAACTTTCGGAGCCACATTTACTGTTGTTGTTTCAACATAAGCATCGTCAGTCGAAACATATTTCATTTCATTATATAAATAACAGCCCGCAGCAATAAGCAAAATCGTCGTAACTCCGGCAGCTATTTTTCTTTTTACACCCTTTGATTTATTCTGTTCTTTTTGTTCTACAACTTGTTCTTCCATGTTTTTAACCTCTTATATATTCATTTCTACTTGTTCTTTTAAAGCTTCTTTAAATTCTTTTATCTTCAATTTTAATTCTTCAACCTTAGATCCTGATAGAATTTCCGGCATACTAATAAAATAATCTTTTAAAATCTTTGTTACTTCATCTAAAAGTTTTTCACCTTCTATAGTTAGAGTCGTTTTGCGTACAAGCCTGTTATTTTTAGTATCTGCAAATCTTTTTATTAAACCTTTTTCTTCAAGAGAATTTAGAATTCTGCCTGTTGAAGGTCTATCTTTCAAAATTAGCTTTGCAAGATCTCTTTGACAAACTTCACCATATATTTTTATTGTATCAAGTGTTGAAAATTCATCCAATGAGACCGGCAAATCCAGCTTTTGAAACAATTGTGTTCCAAGATGTTTACAATATTTTGCCGTTTGTTCAAGTTGATAATATATTGAATTTATGTAGTGTTTTTCTTGTTTCATTATTGTTACAAAATTAATTTGTTGCATTTACAACAATATTATGCTATCATATTATCAGACAAAAAGCAAGTAAAATATTTAAAGAGGATATAAAACATTGAAAAAAACAATTATAATTTTATTATTAGCCAGTTTAATTTTAACAGATATTACACCGGCAATGGCAATCGGGAGCAAGAAAACATCCGAACCTAAAAAAGCTTCTATTACCAAAACTCACAAACAAAGACTCAAAAGTGACGAATTTAAGTATGAATACATTAACTATGATTGGTGGAATAATTTCAAAGATCCTACATTAACCGGTTACGTAGATAAAGCTATAAAAAATAACTATGGTTTGAAAATGGCTACAATAGCAGTTGACGAATACTATCAAGCGGTAAAATTGCAATTTGCAAATGAACTTCCTCAAGCAGGAGTAGGTTTTTCACCGGCATACGTAAAACAGCCGGGAACAACCAGTTCAAATTGGTCTTTTGCAACACCTGCAATTGTAAACTACGAAGCAGATATTTTTCTAAAAAATCGTGATAAAACAAAGTCTGTTGCAAAAGAATACGAACAATCCTTGCAAGATGAAAGAGCTGCTTATATCGCGATTGCTTCGGCAGTGGGTACAACTTACTTAAACATAGTTAAACTCGATAAAATGATTACTTTACAAGAAGAAATCGTCCAAGATCGCAAAATCATTTATGATCTAATGCTTTTAAGAAATAAAGAAGGTTTGACTTCTACAGCAGATACTGTAAAAGCGAATAAGTCTTACATTGCAGGATTAACAAATTTAACAGAATATAAAAAACAAAGAAAAATTTTGCTCAATCAACTCAGTGTTTTGATAGGTGAAAGCCCTGAGAAGTCCGAAGCTTTGACGAGAATAAGTTATGATGAATTAAATTATAACGGTATTATACCAACAGAAATTTCATCAGAAATTATTGCTCAAAGACCTGATTATATAAAAGCTGAACAAATGATTGAAAAAGCAGGAATTGACGTTCGAGTTGCGAAAAAAGAATTTTTGCCGTCAATTAATTTAACCGGCTTGGCACTATTTTTAGCCGGAGATATTGGCAGTGCTTGGACAACCAAAAACGCTCTTACAGCACTTGCGGCAGGTGCTAATTGGTCATTGTTTACCGGCGGCAGGAAAATTGCGAATTTAAAACTCAAAAAAGATGAATATGAAAGAGTTTTAAATAATTATCACCAAACAAATTTGACAGCAATACAAGAAATTAACGATGCTTTAATCACAATTAAACACGATAATAAAAAGTATCAAGATACAAAAACACAGTCAGAACTTGAACGACAAGATTATGGTTTTAATCAGGCAAGCTATAATGAAGGTATTATATCAAAGCTTGATTTGATTCAAATGAAAGAGAATGTTCTTTCTACGGATAAACTTGTTGCAGATCAAAAAATCAATTGCCTTGTAGATTATATTGGATTATACAAAGCGGTTGGCAGCCAATTATAAAAAAAACTTAATCATATTTTTACTTACTATCACCGGAATTAAAAAATTCCGGTTTTTTATTATTGAATATCTGGTACATATTCCAAAATATCAGAAACTCTACAATGAAAATATTTACATAATTTATCAAGAGTCTTAATACTTATATTTGTGTTTTTTCCATTTCTTATATTGGAAAGAGTCGCGGCACTAATTCCAGTAGCCATTTTAACTTCTTCCGCAGTTTTACGCCTCTCCCAAAGTAGGTCATCTAATTTAAACTCAATCATAAAACTAATCGTAAAATATTTATTAATAGTAATAAATTAACTTAATAGATATTAATAAAGGAGGAATTATGCAAATTATTTTTACTTTGGCTGAAGGTGCTACGGGGGTAAATGAAGGAAGTAGGTTGGGGTTACTACCCCAACACGTAAAATTCCCCTCGCCACGCGGGAGATACAAAGCGAACCGCCGCAGCGGAGCGAGGACGTGTGAGCCTGTATGCGTAGCTGTTTCAGAATCTCCAAAAATTTTGAGTGAACCTGTATGCAGAGCAGTTTCAGAATCTAATCAAATTGATAGATGCCGAAATGAATTCGGCATGACAGAAAAGACTTCCTCCCTAGCTAGGGAGGGACTAAGGGTGGGTCTGTTCCCCGCAAGGGGCAAGGCGGCATTTGCCACACCTTCGCCATTGGTCACACGAACGGTGATGACTGTTACCCTCGCGATACCAGCTCCCCGAGGTTCGTCTGTCTTGCAAATAATTAAACTCCATTCCCTACATAACAAGAGAGTGATAAATTTCTAATTTTTTGCTATAATGTTGACAAGAATAGGGAGAGGTATGAGAAAAGAGTGGATCTTTGAGGATAAGTTTGCACAGGAAAAATCACTTGTTAAAAAGCTTTTGCTCACTCGCGGCATTAATAATGAAAAAGATATTTATGATTTTATAAACCCATTGGAAATGAACATTACGTCACCTGATGTTTTTGTTGATATGCCAAAAGTTACTGAAAGGCTTGAAAGTGCCATAAATAACAATGAAGTTATTGTAATTTACGGAGATTTTGATGCTGATGGTGTTACTTCCACATCTATTTTATACAAAACATTAACTCATCTTGGTGCGAATGTTCATTATTTCATACCAAATAGAGAATCTGAAGGTCACGGGCTTGATAACAAAGCGTTAATAAAACTTATGACAACCATAAAACCAAAAGTTATAATTTCTGTTGACTGCGGAATTTCTGATGTCGAAGCAGTAAAGTTTGTTAACAGTTTCAAAGTTATTGATGTAATTATTACAGATCACCACGAAGCTCCCGATATTTTGCCCGAAGCTTATGCCATAATTAATCCAAAAGCTCAAAATTCCTTATCAGAAAATCTTTCAGCAAAACAAATTGAATATTTAACTTATCTTGCCGGTTGCGGTGTTGCTTTCAAAGTTGCTCAGGCTCTTTTAACAAGATTTGAAAAAACTGAGTTTATTTATGAACTTTTACCCTATGTTGCGGTTGGTACAATTGCTGACATCGTACCTTTGCTTGGCGAAAACAGGTATTTCGTGACGAAAGGACTTCAGCTGATTTCACAGGGAAAACATTATGGTTTAAAGGTTCTTTTGGAAAGTGCTGGTTATAAAGTCGAAAACGGAATTACCGCTGATCAAATAGCTTTTGGAGTTGCTCCAAGAATAAATGCCTCCGGAAGACTCGATACGGTTGAATCTGCTCTAAAAGTTTTGATTTCTGATAACCCTTCTGAAATTCAAATTGCCGTAACAACTTTGAATGAACTTAATAAAGTTCGCCAAAAATTATGTCAGGAAATTTTTGAACAGGCGGACGAAATGGTTAAAAAAGAGGGAAATAAAAATCCCGCAATAGTTTTAGCAAATTCAGAATGGCACATTGGTATTATTGGTATTGTTGCTTCTAAACTTGTCGAAAAATACTACAAACCGGTATTTTTGATGAATTTTTCTGAAGAAAAAAAAGAATTTAGATGTTCTGCAAGAAGCATTGAAGGTGTACCTTTATACGATGTTTTGAAAGAAAATGAAGATCTTTTTGATGGATTTGGTGGACATAAACTCGCAGCTGGTTTGTATTTTTCCGAAGAAAAATCCTCTTTTGAAATTGTAAAAAAAGCATTGAATGAAACTGTTCAGAATTATATTTCTTCTGATCTTAAACCGTTTATAAAAATTGATGCAAAACTCGAACCTTTAGATATTTCTGTCAATCTTGTCCAAGAACTTTCAAAACTTGAACCTTTTGGAGCAATGAACCCTAATCCTATTTTTGAAATGGATAATTTAACCATAAAACAAAAAAGATTAATGGGGTCAGAAAATAATCATTTACGTTTAATTTTAGGTAAAGATGCTTTTGAAATGACTGCCGTTTGGTGGGGTGTTGGAAATCTCAATGTCAACCCTGGAGACATGATTGATATTGCATTTCATCCACAAATTAATGAATATAATGGAAATATTTCCGTTCAACTTATTCTTGAAGATATTCATTCCGATATGTTGTTAGATGAAAATATTCCCCAACTAAAATATAAAATCTACGATAATCGCACTAAAACAGATATTTTACTTAATGTTAATGATTACTTGAAAACAACAAAATTAAATGTGAAAATTTTTGCTGAAAGTAAGTATATTTTAGATACCGTAAAATTGTATCCGGAAATCTATTCAAGAACCTTTACCAGAGAGGATATTCCTGTATGTGATGTTGTCATGTTCTTTGATTACCCCGCAGATAAAAAAACATTAGATTTTATACTTGAACAAGCACAGCCAAAAGGCTTACATTTTATGAATTACGAGCCAAAAATATTTGATGAACATGAAATTCTAAAGACTTTTAACGGTATGATAAAATATGCTGCGAATAATAACGGTGGTAAAATAGAATTAGTTCGCTGTGCCAGCTTTTTAGCAAAATCTGTTGAAGTTGTACAAAAACTCTTAGAACTTTATCAAAAAATTGGTTTTATAAATATTTTAGATCGTTCAGCCGGTTTTTATATTGTTGAAAATGTATCGATAAAAAGTATCGAAGAAGTTATAAACAATCCTCTTTTTGTTGAAATTTATTCTCAAATGGAAGAATGTGAAAATTTTCAAAGGAGTTTATTAGAAGAAGATTTAGAAAAAATAATTTTTTAAATTCTTCCATAAATATCCTCATATCTGGTTATATCTTCTTCCGCGAGAATTTTACCCAGTTGAACTTCAACAACTTCCAAATCTTCTTCAAACGGATTTTGAAGAGAATGTATTGCTTCTATAGGCACATCGATACTTTGACCAACTTCAAGAAAAAAACTTTTGTTATTCAGTATAACTCTGGCTTTTCCCTTGGCAACTACCCAGTGTTCACTTCGGTGTTTATGAGACTGTACAGAAAGTTTTTGTCCTGGATTAACATAAATAATTTTCGTTTTATATTCATTGCCCTCTGCAACAACAGTATAATGCCCCCACGGACGATAACCTGTTTTTTCGTCAACCATACAAACTCCTTTTTAAGGAATTTTAGCATATTTTTTATTTTTTGTAAAATTTATTATTAAAAGAACAAGGTTAGCTCGTTAACAATACAACCAAATAAATAGATCCTGAAATAAATTCAGAGTGACAGGCAAAAACTTCCCTCCCTGATGAGGGAGGGTTAGGGTGGGTGGTTTAATATTGCAAATAGGTCAAATAAAAAGTAGGGTGGGGTACATACCCCACCACTAATTAAATAACTAAGCTAGCCTCCTACGCAAACAACGCGGACATCGTTGATACTGCGGGAGTTGAGGATGAGGTCGTAGTAGCTCCACTCCGTCTTCGAACTGGTGAAGTAGCGGGACCACGTATAGGTCGAGTCGTACTCGAGGTCACCCCAAAGGTCGAACCACGAAGCGGAGTCTTCTATACCTAATTTTGCTGTTACGCTCTTATCCCAAGTTCTGTCGGAATAGGAGTTATTATTGTATTCTTCTGATTCGCTGATTGAGTTATCATTGTATATTGCCTGAGCTATTTTTGCCAGTTCACTTGCTTTTGGTAATCTGCCTCCTTGGTTCTTACACTCAACCATTGCTCCTACCCAGTAATCATCGTTGTTATTGTAGTAGCAGCTTTTGATTGCTTCGTAGCCGGATTTTCCAATGTAGTCACTACAACTTACAGGTGTTGGAACCTTAGCCTGGCTAATTATTTTAACTCCACCTATCTCTATATAAGAATCTTCAAGTTTTGCTCCATTGAAAGAAATAAGGTCATTTCTTGTGTGTTCATCGCCACCATACAAGTTTGGTTTTCTGGAACCGTTGAAGTCATATATACCCGCTACACAGGAGTGGATTTGTTTATTATCTACCTTTACACTATCAGGATCTGAGATACATTTTTTATCATAAGATAATATTATCGGTGTACCGTCTCCTAATACTATTGCAACAGGGTTCATAAAATCTTTCTCTCCACCGGTTGGAAG
>JAFUUC010000091.1 GCA_017471365.1 bacterium | reverse complement strand
CAATATTATTAAACAAACAGACGGACTAACATCTCCACCGGCAATGGATTGTTCAACTTACTTAGGAAACTCTAAGTATCCTGAAATAACCCACTGCCCATACTCAGGAGAAAGTGACTACTGGGTAGGAGCGTTGGTAACTTGTAAAGAAATGGGAGGTCACTTACCTACCATGACAGAACTAGCAAACATAGCAAAAGCAGTATACCCATCAGCAATTGGCTTCATAAGTGCATATGACACCGGTATATCCGTAACAAGCTGGGATACAACAGAGGTCGCAAAATTGGGCATTGCCCCTTCTTCTGTTTCGGCCTTCTACCTGTGGTCGTCAAAGGAGTACGGAGAGTATAATAATGAGGTTTATAGACATGTTTTTAGCCATGGAAATACAAGTGGTTATGGAAGTGAAAATCGTGGAGTTAGTTCAGTTTACTTCGTTTGCCTGGCGGACTAATGAAGTAGATAATTCCATAATATCATTGTTTTTATCTTTTTAACTTATCTAAATATTCCATTGACAACCTTACTATTTAAGTTCAGAATGTTAGCATAGATTAGGGAGAAGGGGTAAAATGGTTAAAGAGACTTACTTACATGACAAACACGTTGCACTTGGAGCAAAAATGGTTGATTTTGCCGGCTGGCACATGCCTGTTCAGTATTCATCAATTATAGAAGAACACAGGACAGTGCGTGAAGCTTTGGGAATATTTGATGTTTCGCATATGGGGGAAGTTTTTGTTTCAGGAAAAGATGCCACTGCATTTTTAAATAAAATAGTTCCGCAAGACATCACCAAACTTGCGTATGAAAAAGCCGTATATTGCCAATTAACAAAATCTGACGGTGGTCTTATAGATGATTTAATAATTTACAAAATAGGGATAGAAAATTATCTTGTTATTTGTAATGCCTCAAGAATTGATGAAGATCTGAACTGGCTTGTACGCAACAAACGGGGGCTTGATGTAAAAATTGATAACCAATCACACAATTATTCTTTGCTTGCTGTTCAAGGTCCAAAAGCAATAAATCTTATGAAAAAAATGGGTTACGACCTTGAGGAGCAAAAGTCATTTACGATTAAACCGGCGGTTATAGAAGGGATTAAACTTTTGGCTTCTCGTACAGGTTATACAGGAGAAGATGGTTTTGAACTTTTAGTGGAGAACGAGTTTTCGGAATTTTTATGGGATAAAATTCTCGAAGAAGGACAAGAATTTGGGATTAAGCCTATAGGACTTGGAGCCAGAGACACTTTGCGTTTGGAAGCTGCATTACATCTGTACGGTAATGATCTTGATGAAACAACTACGCCTATCGAAGCAGGTTTGAGCTGGTCTGTTCCAAAAGATAAAAAAGCGGATTATAACGGTAAAGAAGTTATTATGAATCAACTTCAAAACGGTACAGATCGTAAACTTATCGGTCTGATAATGCTTGACAAGAATATTGCAAGACATGGATATGATATATATTTCAATGGAGAAAAAGTCGGACAAGTAACAAGCGGTTGTGTTTCACCTTCAACTGGTAAGAATATCGCTCTTGGTTATGTAAAAAATCTTGCCGAAATTTGCACAGGTGCAACTGTTCAAGTTATGATAAGAGAGAAATTACATGATGCACAAGTTGTTAAACGACCATTTATTGAAAAAAGAAATAGAGTATAAAATATAAGGAGAATAGTATGGGTTTTAAAGATGAAATGTTGTGTTCAAACACTCACGAATATATCGTTAAGCAGGGAGAAGAATACGTTATTGGTTTAACGGATTATGCTGTTGACCAACTTGGAGATATAGTATTTTTAGAACTTCCTGAAGAAGGTTCTGAGTTTAAAAAGGGAGAGACTTTTGCGAATATTGAATCTGTGAAAGCAGCTTCTGAAATCTATATGCCGATAGGTGGAACAATTACAGCAGTTAACAATGAACTTGTTGACACTCCTGAAAAATTAAATGAAGATTGCTACGAAAATGGCTGGCTTATAAAAATTAAGTCTGACAGTTTTGATATAGATAAATCTGATTTGCTGACTTATGAAAATTACAAGAAAGAATTGGAATAAATATAAATGAAAAATTTTTTAGTACATAGCGAAGAAACAATACAACAAATGTGTAAAGTTGTAGGAGTGCGATCTGTAGAAGATTTATTTGAGCAAATTCCGGTTTCTGTGCGAATGGATAAACTCGATCTTCCGGACGGATTAAGTGAAATGGAAACCCAGAGACTTGTGAAAAATATTGCAAAAGAAAACAAGTCGGACTACATAACTTTTATGGGCGGAGGAATCTATAACAAATTTGTTCCGGCATGTATTTCACAGATCGCGAATCGTTTTGAATTTAGTACAGCTTATACACCTTACCAACCTGAAATTTCACAAGGTACATTACAAGTTATGTATGAATTTCAGACAATGATTTGCCGCTTGACCGGCATGGATATATCGAATGCAACAGTTTATGACGGCGGAACAGCCTGTGCTGAAGCTATTTTGATGGCTTGCAGAATTTCTAAAAAAATGAAGGCTTGCGTTCTAAATTCTCTCAACCCTGAATATAAGAGAATTATTGAAACTTACGCTTATTCGCAGAATATACAAATTGATTGGGTTGACGAAATTCCTCAGAATGTTGCAGATTATGCCTGTGTACTTATTCAAACACCAAATTATTACGGTGAAATTCTTGAACCCGTAAAAAACGAAGATTGTTTACTTGTAGTTTGTACAGATGTTTCAACACTTTCAATCTTAAAACCTCCTTCAGAATATGGAGCCGACATTGCCGTTGGTGATATACAATCACTTGGTATTCCTATGAATTTTGGCGGACCGAGTGCCGGATTTGTTGCTTGTAAGGAAAAATTTATGCGTCAACTTCCGGGCAGACTCTCTGGCAGAACCTTGGATAATGACGGTAAGCAAGCTTTTTGTTTAACTATTCAAACAAGAGAACAACATATTAAACGCGAAAAAGCTACAAGTAATATTTGTTCTAATCAAGCCCTGATCGGACTTTGTGCAACTTTGTATTTAACCGTTATGGGAGAAAAAGGGTTTTATCAGGCAGGATACCTTTCAACACTTCAAGCTCATAAACTCGCTAAAAAATTGCAAGCTAAAGGTATAAAAGTGCTTAATAAAAACTTTTTCAATGAGTTTACCATCGAAGTTGATAATGCAGATGAATTTTTGTCTCACCTCGAATCTGCCGGCATACTCGGCGGTATAAAACTTGACAATAACAAAATCCTCGTAGCAACTACCGAAATGATCACTGACGAGGATTTAGAAAAATATATTCAAGCTGTTTAGATTTTAGTTGTTAGCTAAGCAAATGAACCTGCCCGCAGGCAAATTGCGAGTGGTGTCGGCATTGCTGGCATCCGTGTAATTTTTGGAAAAATATCGGCAGCTAGAGTAAATATCTAATTTTATACTCTCCTCTGACGACCACAGGTAGAAGCCCGACGTCGGATTAATAGAAGAAGGATCAATGCCGAGATCACTTATTACGTCGGTATCCAAACTGCCCCAGGATGCCATAGAGTAATCGCTGATTGAACTTGCAGCTGAAGGATAAGCAACTTTAGCTATGTTAGCTAGTTCTGTCATGGTAGGTAGGTGACCGCCCATTTCTTTACACGTTACCAATGCTCCTACCCAATAGTCTGTTTCTCCTTCGAATGGGCAGCGTTTGATCTCCGGATACTTAGAATTTCCTAAGTAAGTTGAACAATCCATTGCCGGTGGAGATGTTAGTCCGTCTGTTTGTTTAATAATATTATAACCCGCTATTGTGGCTAAGACAGCAGGTCCTTCTTGAATATTAATTGAAGCTTTGTTCATAGCTGTCAAATCTTTGCCCACTCTATTTGGCATGCGGCTGCCATTTAAGTCATACAGTCCGTCTACACATGAGTGTATTTTCTTGTTATCAGCTTTTATACTGTCAGGATCTGAAATACATTTTTTATTATAAGTAAGAAACATAGGGGTACCGTCT
>JAFUUC010000090.1 GCA_017471365.1 bacterium | reverse complement strand
GCCTGTTTAATAATGTCATAACCAGCAATAGTAGCAAGTGCCGCATCTTTAATCTTCGCACTATTCATATACTGAATATCTTTACCAACTCTATTCGGAGTCCTACTACCGTTGATATCAAAGATCCCTGCTATACAAGGATGTATTCTAGCTAAACCGTCACTACCGATATCATTCTCTGTTATACTGTCAGGATCAGATATACACTTTTTATTGTAAGAAAGTAGTATTGGAGTTCCGTCACCTAATACTAAAGCAACAGGTGCCATAAACTCAGTAGTATCATCTACGGTTCCTAAACTAAGAGAATTAGCAGTATTCAATTTAGATACTTCAACAGTTTTTTCCTCATCATTTGAAGTGTATTTGATTTCGCTATACGGAATACATTCACTGAATGAAGTTGTACTACCGTCACAGATCTTTGTAATCTTCATGTATTTAGATAATTCTTCTACAAATTCAGCAGTAGAAGAATAAGTATTGTTTACTCCGCCGTGTAGATCTAGCATTTTGATACCCTGGAATAACTTAGCACGAGTAACTTTAATTTGATTTTGATCGACTTTTTCGTTCACTTTTGCGATCAACGTTGGCAAAGTTAATGCTGCAACTACGCCGATGATTGCCAGAGTGATTAAAACCTCAGCCAAAGTAAAGGCTTGTTTAAAATTTTTCATTTTACCTCCATTCTATTGTGATATTTTTATTAATATTATCACTTATTTTCCTATTTTTGTCAATATTAATACTGATTAACTAGATATTATCAGTATAATAGTATAAATATAGCAGCCTTAATATGTAGAATTGGATTAGAGGAAGCATGAATACGAAAGAATTATTAGGGCTGAAAGTAAAAGAATTTCGAAAAAAGAGAAAGATCACTCAGGAAAAATTAGCCGAAATGATCGGAGTAGATAATGGATATATCAGTAAGTTAGAAGTTGGACAAAATTTCCCGTCTATTGGAACTCTTGAGAAGATTGCGGGAATACTTCAAGTCGAATTGGCTGATTTTTTTCAATTTACCCCTACAAAAAATAAAGATTTTAAATCTGAAATCATGAGCATATATGACAAACTAAGTAAAGAAAAACAATACACACTCTACAGAGTAGCTTCAGATTTACTTTAAAAAGACGAACCGTTAAAAAACAGTTCGTCTTTTTTATTATTAACACAAATTGTATATTGACCTAGCAAATTTTTGCTGCCTTGCGTTTCCTTACTTGCTCAAATATGAGCAATGCAACACACATCAAAACACAGATCATTGTTGCTATTACCCAAAAAGCAATCGCTCCACTCCAGCCGAATCGGTCAACCACAACACCCGTGCCACCGGCAGAAAGTGCGGCACCAACATAACCAAATACACCAGTAAAGCCTATAGATGCTGAAGCTACACGTTTTGAGCTGCTTTCAACCGCACAAAGCCCGCCAATTAACATCTGCGGTCCTGCTGTAAACACACCGATCATCGCAGCATAAATATAATCCATTATATGATTATCAGCCGGATTTTTAGCAAATGCCAACAAGCTTAAAATCAAACAGATTAAAAATACAATATTAATTGGTGTACGGTTTCCCTTGTACACTTTATCGGAAATTACACCCGCAAAAATCGCTCCTGCTGAACCCACAAGTGCCAATGAGCTTAACTTTGTACTGGCTAATGTTAGGGAATTGCCTTTAACTTCAACAAGGAATTTAACAAGCCAGTCTTCCGTACCAAATCTTATAATATAAACAAATACATAAGATACAGCCAAAATCCAAATTACGGGGTTGCAAAGAATGTGTTTTTTGAAAATTTGCAAATAAGTAAGTCCGGCTTCTTCATCAACAGCAGTTTCTTTTACCGGCTCTTTATTATATTTTTCTATATCCGGAAGTCCAAGTGATTGAGGTTTATCTCTCAACCTGTCAAATAGCCAGATACCCGTAACTATACAAATTATTGCCGGAATATAAAAAGCTGCCATCCAGCCGAATTTATCTATTACCAGACCTGATAAAGCAACTGATGCAAATACCCCGATCTGATGCGAAGTTGACCAAATAGACCACTTTGTTCCTCTTTCGGAGTTAGAAAACCAATAAGATAAACTTTTGGCAACCGGCGGAAAACCGCAAGACTGAAACCATCCGTTTGCTCCCCAGAAAAATGACAAAAGCCACAACAAGACAGTCGCTGAAGGCAATCCAAAAAAGCTTATATGTCCCGGAGTTACAAAAACAGCACTCAATACAAAACATATATTACAAATCGCAGATAAAATTAATGCTGTCGGTAAAAAAGTTCTTACATTTGATTTATCGGCAATTACACCGTTAATAAATTTTCCTATGCCATAAGTAACATAAAGTGTTGAACCTAAAATACCTAGCTGGGTATTTGAAAGATTCAAAGCCTGACCCATAGCCGGCAATGCTACCGCAATATTTTTACGGCAAAGATGGAATACTACATAAGCTATAAAGCTTGAATAGAATATCCTCCAACGCCAATGCTTATACATAGATGCAACTTTTTGTTCATCCTGTATAGTTTCTTTTGAAGGAGGTTCGGCAAAGAATGCCCCCATTTTTTTTAACATAATTTTCTCCCTATTTACATTTTATAACTTGAATATTTCTTGTTTCGGTTAATTCTTGACGTGCATTTTTAATAATTTCCCTCTTATCATCGTCAAGACTTTTACCATTAACCAAACGGTCAATAAATCCTGTATTAAGTTTCGTCGCTTTTTCCAAAACTCCAATTTCTTCTAAAACAGGTTCGATTTCGTTAAATACATAACCAAATGTTTGTTTAGAATTATAAACCAAAATGTCACCATCTTGAGAAGTAATCGGACTTCCACCAAGATCAAAGTGAAGTTTGAATACGGATTTCAAATCTTGCATTTCCGACTGCAAAACATTAACAGCCTGCTGAAGTCGCAAATATCTTTCAAAAAGATAATCTATATTATCAAGCTGCTTATTTTCCCAATCAAAACGTTGTAGATACAATTTTTTAAGTTTTGGGTAAGCAAGTGCCAGCCCCATTGTATCGCCCATTGCACGGTGGTGATTTATAAGTTCAACATTAAACTTTTCTGTCAACGCGTTCAACCCGTGAGCATCCAATTCGGGATATACCTCTTTAAACATTTGTTGGGTATCAATTCTTTCGTTAGAAATTTCTTCTCCGGTAACTCTTTTTGAAGCTTCATTAATAAATGAATAATCAAATATTGCATTGTGCGCAACAATCGGATAATCACCGATAAATTCAAGAATTTTTGGAATAATTTCTTCTTCTGTCGGTGCGTCTTCAACCATTTCCTGAGTAATTCCGTGAACCGCTATACTGGACTTTCTAATATGTTGTTGGGGATTTATAAGAGTTTGAAACTCATCTTTAATTTTGCCATTCTCAAGTCTGATTGCTGCAAACTCAACCATTTTTTCTCTTGTATAATCCAATCCTGTCGTTTCGGTATCTAAAACTATCTCAATTACTTTTTTTCTCGCCATTTCTTTATCCTAATTCGTGTTAACCTGATAATAGCACAAAAAAAAATTCTATGATAAAATATGACAAGATAATTAAATAAAAAGGGGAAAAATCATGGCAAATGTTATTAGTTTAAATGAAGAAAATTTTGAGCAAGAAGTAATAAAATCAGATGTTCCTGTAGTAGTTGATTTCTGGGCTACCTGGTGCGGTCCTTGCAGAAAACTTTCACCTGTGATTGACGAAATCGCTGACAATTATGAACCTAAAGTTAAGTTTGCGAAAGTTAATGTTGAAGAAAGTAAAGAGATTGCAAAAAATTATTCAGTAAGCGGGCTGCCTAGTCTTTTGGTTTTCAAAAACGGAGAGGCTGTTGAGAGAATGGCAGGTTTAATGCCGAAATCTACAATCATTTCTAATATTGAAAAACATATTTAATGTAAAATTTTGTAAAATAACATTTTAATATCCGGTTTTGTCTAAAGTTTTGTTTAACTTAATCCGATACAAAGCATGCATGGTTATGTAAAAAAAGGATAATTTCGTGAGAGTAAATAATAACAGAATGGCATTTGACAAACCGGATTATAGCATTGATATTTCAAACGTAACAATGACCGGTGAAGAAGGTTTCAACGAAGAAATTGTTGAATACGCAAAACGTCTTAAAGCGACAAATCCGGGGCATTCAGATTCATTTTATCTTAAATATGCGCAGTATCATTTTCGGATTAAAAATAATAAGCAATTTTTGTTGAATTTACAAAATAGAATCGGATTCAATTCACCCTTTGCACAATGGGCCGGGTATACGTATGATGAAATCATTAATATGGCAAATAACGGGTTTAACATTCCCGAAGAAGTTTTAGAATGGGTAAAATCACAATACCAAATTGATGAAACATCTTATATTGTAACCACCGACGATATAACAGGCGGTGATATAGACATGCTAAATACATTAGAAAGTGACCTCGCTCCGGAAACGATTGAACCTAATATCCAAAAATATATAGTTTTGGCTCAAAGAACACAAACAATGATTCAAAAAGATTTTGATTCCTTTAGCGAAATTTCTGAATATGCTCAAAATATAAAAACCGAAAAAGAAAATTCTTACAAACAAACACTTGAACAAATTTCCAATTATACAAAAGAATTAAAAGAAATTGTACAAAAAAGTAAAAGAGGAGAACTTTCAGATCAAGAAAAAGATCGATACAATGAATTAAAAAATATTCTGGCAAGCGATTCTTCAATTATTATTGAACTTAAAAATGACGATCACCAGCTTAAGGACTTTTTAAAGTCAATCTCGTCTTTAAGAACTGAAACTGCAAACGGTATAACAATTGCAAAAGAGACCATGAACGCAGCCAAAACTTTTTCTAATACAGAGTTAGATTACTCAATGCTGCAAAATTTACAAAACGACTCTGCCGGTTCAAACCAAGACCCCTTGCTTGGTGCAACTCCGGATACGATTGCAGATGTCGCATTTGAAATAGGTAATGATTTAAATTCTTACATAGAAAGTATTTTAGCCTTGATTGATAGTGACCAAAATACCGAACTTGAATTGTTCGCGAAAAATTATACATCTTCTATTGAATCAGTAAATGTAAATACAGAAAACATTGAGATTACAGAGAATATTGATGAAACAGTTAATGAAGAAGACGAAGAAAATACTTCTACAGTTGAAAATGAAGAAGTAGAACAAGAACCTGTTATTAATGAAACAATACCAAATTCTCCGCTGGTTCAAAACAATCAACAAAGAAGAATAAATTCCCAAAAAATTGAACAGCAAAATAACATTCGCAGACAAGAAGAATTTTTGCAAGAACTTGAACAATATAGAAATCAAGTCGAAACTTCTTCTGAAGAATTTATAATGATAAACGAAACAACAGAAGAATCTGCACAAAATTCTGAACAAACAACTCCTGAAATTAACACACCAGCTCCTTTTGTTTCAAGGAATTCTTCTATTCAAAATTCAATAATTGAATTAACGGTAAATAATACCGAAGCAGTTATAGAAAATTCGCAATCGGAAGAACAAAATTCACAATTACAAAATTCACAAAAAACAGATGTGCCAGTTCAAAAATCTCCACAGCGTACAATTAACAAAATTGAAGTCACAGCACAAAATATAATATCTTCAGCAGATAATATTTTTGAAGAAGATCTTACCCAAACGACAAATACAACAACAATAAAATTAAACAACGATGACAAAGAAAATGAAGAACAAGATCCGCAAACACTACAAACACCAAATACCGCACAGACTTCTTCCAATATAGAAACATCTGAAGATGAAATCGAAATTTTGCAAAATGAAGAACAGGAAAATATTGAAGAAGATGCTGAATCTAGCTCTAATGAAACAAAATCTGAAACCGAAGAAGACGATTTAATGCTACAAAATCAAGCTCAATTTATTCCTGATGAAGCAACGCTTGAATCTTCAGCAGCCGTAAATGCAAATATAACAAAAAATGTTTCCACAAGCGAAAAAGAAGATCGAAAATTAACTCGGTTTAACAACGATAGTATTATAGAATCTAAAAAGAAAAAGAAAAAAGTAACAGCCGTATCTTCTGCTCGCGGAGGAAATGTTTAAATACTTAGCAACCGGACTTTTCCAAATGATTGAGAGCGTATTCGCAGCACTGCTTAACAAGATTGTTTACTGATACTCCCTGATTTTGAGCAACCATTGCTAATTTTTCAACCAGATCCAAAGGAAGTCGAAAAGTTTTATTTATCATTTCAGGTTTTTCAACTTTAAACATTTATGTTAATTGTACACATTTATATTGCATTAAAAAATACACCATTATTCTAATGTAAAATTTTAGTATAAATTGCACTTGATTAATTTGGTGTATTTTGTTATAATTTAACTATATTGATAGCGTATAAAAAGTTTTTCTTACAATCCAACCCTTCGGAAGAGGCAAGCGGGCAAGATTTTACAATCCGGCCCGTTTTTGCTAAATTATTTTTATGGGTACAAGAATTTACGCACTCACTGATTCTCATCAGGAAGCAAGAAACCTTGCCGGAATTTTATCCGGAATAGAAGGTTTTGAAAAAACTATGAATACACCATTTTTAGTTTTAGATTGCGGAGATTTGTTTAAAGGCATATATGACAAAGATCTGTGCGTAAATACCTATATAAAATTTAAAAAGCAAAATCCTTTGGCAAATATCATAATTACAATAGGCAATAATGACTTTGGATTTGATATAAAAAATTTTGAATATTATAAATCTGTTGTAAAAAAGCTTGGTCATGCAGGGATTGATGTTGTTTGCGGGAATTTGGTTCCCTCCGACATTTGCCAAAAATACAAGATTATAAATATAAACAATAGCAAAATTCTTGTTACAGGTTTTTGTCTACCAACATCAGTAACCAAAAATTTTGGTTACGAGTTCAAAAACTCATACGAAGCACTTAAAAATATAAAAGAGAATTTAAAAGAAAATTATGACAAACTAATTGTACTAAATCATCACTGGTATCCTTATAGCAAAGAACTTAAAGAAATTTCAGAAAAAAATGGAATGACAATTGATTTGATAATTGGAGGTCACGAACACTCCCCTATACAACCTGATTTTGAAAATAATATTTTTTATCCTCTTGCTTTTGCTAAAAGTTTATACACGATGGAACTCGATAACAAAATTAAAAATATAAAAGAATATCCTGTAGACAAATTTAAAGTTTCACCACAACTTGAAGCACCAATTATAAAATACGAAAATGAAACAAATTTACACACTCCAATAGCCAAAAGAGTCTTAAATCTTGTCAAGCGTTATTCTGAACCTTGTGCATTAGGAACATTCATATCTGACAATATGAAAAAAATTGCAAAAACCCAAATTGCATTCCATTCCACCGGTTTTACAATGTATCATTTAAAAACCGAAGAAAGTAATGTTATTACAAACTACGATTTTAAACGTGTAATTTGTGCCTCAACCCCAATTGTAAAAATTGAAATTTCAACGGTCGAACTCAAAAAAGTTTTTGAAAATGCAACACTAAAACGCATGTATAAAAACAATGGAAATTCACGTTTCTTACAATGTTCAGGTAATATAAAAATTACAGGTTTAGGGGACGAAATATCAAAATCTTACCAAATTATACAAATAGAAATTGACGGAGAAGAACTTCTTGATTCACAGGGGAAACCAATTGATCCTAACAGAAAATTTTCTTGTGCAATCGATGCCTTTATTGCCAGCGGAGAACAAGGTTTTGATTTATTAAAAAATTTAAAACAAGTACCTGTTTTGGATGCTGAAGGTAATAAAATTCAACTTAACAACCTTCTTTTTAATTCGCTAAAGCAAGCTCAAAGCGAATACCCGCCAAATACACAATATCCTGCATTTAAAATTATTGATTTGTAAATTTCTCTATGATACAATTACTGTGCATTACATTAATAGGAGATTAGATATGGTTCGTACTGAAGAGAGAACATTTGTGGCAGTAAAACCTGATGGAGTTCAAAGGGGTTTAGTTGGTGAAATTATAAGAAGATTTGAAGCCAAAGGATATAAAATAACAGCTTTAAAGATGCTTCAAGTTACGGATGCACAGGCAAAAGCTCATTATGCCGAACACGAGGGTAAACCGTTTTATCCGAGACTTATAAGATATATTCAAAGTGGTCCAATCGTTGCAATGGTTGTTGAAGGTTATAATGCTGTCGCCGGTGTTAGACATTTGATGGGTGCAACAGATCCAAATAAAGCTGAAGTGGGAACTATTCGTGCTGATTTTGCAGAAGTTATGGAATATAATGTCGTTCACGGTTCAGATTCTGTTGAAAGTGCTGAAAGAGAAATTAAAATATACTTTGACGAAAATGAAATTTTTGCAAATCGCAAATGTATGGCGGAACTTGTTGTTGAATATTTGGATGCTGATTAAAATATATGAACGAACAAGAATATTTTAATTACGAATTATTACACGAGGATTTCAAAACCGGTGCAAGAGCCGGGGTTTTTACAACACCCCACGGAGTTATTGAAACACCTATTTTTATGCCTGTTGGAACTAATTCTGCCGTAAAATCATTAACATCAGATCAAATTCGCGATACAGGAGCTCAAATTATACTCGGTAACTCTTACCATTTATATCTTAGAGCCGGAGATGAAAGAATACGTGATTTCGGTGGAATCCACGGCTGGATGAATTGGAATAAACCTGTATTAACTGATTCAGGCGGGTTTCAAGTATTTTCATTATCTCACTTGAACAAGATTACTGAAGACGGAGTAGAATTTCAAGATCCCAAAAATGGTACACGCCATTACATTTCTCCTGAAATCTCTATGAAAATTCAACAAAATATCGGGGCTGATATAATAATGGCTTTTGACCAATGCAGTCCTTATCCTTGCGACTACAAAACAGCAAAAGCTGCAATGGAAAGAACTCACCGCTGGCTTGAGCGTTGTTTTAACGCAAAAACAAATCCTAAACAGGCACTTTTCCCAATAGTTCAAGGAGCGTTTTTTGATGATTTGAGAAAAGAAAGTGCAAAAGTCATATCAACGTTTGATGCTGTAGGTTACGCAATTGGTGGAGTGAGTGTAGGAGAACCAAAAGATATTCAAAAATACTTTACAGCACTAACAGCACCTCTTTTGCCAAAATACAAACCTCGTTATTTGATGGGCGTTGGAACTCCGGAAGATCTGCTTGACGGGATTAAAGCAGGTGTAGATATGTTTGACTGTGTATTGCCAACCCGAAACGCACGCCACGGTTCATTTTTTACTTGGGAAGGAAAATCAAATATTAAAAATAAAAAATATGAAGATGACCATTCCCCACTTGTCGAAGGCTGTGATTGCTATGCTTGCAAAAACCATTCCCGAGCATATATAAGACACCTTTGGAAATGTCAAGAAGCAACCGCTTCAACACTTTTATCCATACATAACATACGATTTTTATTAAATTTGGTAAAACATTGTCGCCAAGCTATATTAGAAGATCGGTATGAAGAATTTTATAACGATCATTACAACAAACTATTGGGGTAATAGTTAACAATAAATAATAACCAAAAAACCACCCACATTTTTTTATAATTGCAGGTGGTTTTTAATTTTATTTCATTTTTTACTAATCCGCTACGCAAACAACGCGGATAGTGTAGCTACTGCGGGTGTCGTGGTACCATTCCGTGTACGAACTGTAGAAGTAGCGGTACCACGCATGGTCCGAGCCGTCCTCGAGGTCACCCCAAAGGTAGAACCACGAAGCGGAGTCTTCGATACCTAATTTTGCTGTTACGCTCTTATCCCAAGTTCTGTCGGAATAGGAGTTATCATTGTATTCTTCTGATTCGCTGATTGAGTTATCATTGTAAATTGCCTGAGCTATTTTAGCCAATTCACTTGCATTTGGTAATCTGCCACCCTGATTCTTACACTCTACCATTGCTCCTACCCAGTAATCATCGTTGTTATTGTATTCACAAGCATTGATACTGTACCCAGGTTGACCTTTGTAATCACTACAGCTTACCGGTGTTGGAACTTTTGCCTGACTAATTATCTTCACTCCACCTATCTCTATATAAGAATCTTCAAGTTTTGCTCCATTAAATGAAATAAGGTCGTTTCTTGTGTGTTCATCACCACCGTAAAGATTTGGTTTTCTACTTCCATTGAAGTCATAAATACCGGCTACACAGGAGTGGATTT
>JAFUUC010000009.1 GCA_017471365.1 bacterium | reverse complement strand
GTTGGCAAAGTCAGTGCTGCGACAACTCCGATAATTGCAAGGGTGATTAATACTTCGGCTAAAGTAAACGCTGCTTTAGCTACCAATGGTGGCGTGATTGTGTACGTAGTACCCTCACCCGAATTTCTAAAGCTCAGTTTTCGCATTGAAATTCTTCCCTCTCCCACCAAAAAACGCTGTGGGCGAGGGGACTTAACTTTTCTCCCTCCATGGATAGGGAGGGTTGTGGTGGGTTGTTTAATGTGGCATATCGAACCACCCATCCCTATCTTCCCTCTCGCAAACAATTCACTGGATTGTTTGCTCGGCTGAGTCCTAACAAGGGAAGGGAATGCTTTTGTGGTGGTGTGTTTGCCCCTAACGGGAACACCCCTCACCCCTGCCCCTCTCCCGCCGGGAGAGGGAAGTTCCTTTGTGACTGCTTGTTTGTTGGAGTTACCACTCACCCCTAACCCAGCTACTCGCTCCGCTCCTTCGCATACAGACTCACATGTCCTCGCTCCGCTGCGGCGGTTCGCTTTGTATCTCCCACCGGGCGAGGGGAATTTTACGTGTTGGGGTAGTAACCCCAACCTACTTTTGTCCCCACTCAAATGATGCTGTATGCTAGGGAATTTAACCTGTTGAGATAGTAACCCCACCTCACATTTGCTATTAATTTTTAAGTTTAATAATTCTCTTTTTAAAATTTCTCTTTTTTTCATTAAATTACTCCTCTTTTAAATTCTATAATTCCATTTTAAATAGATTTATTCTATTGTCAATAGGTGTGCCTCCAACTTTAAATGTATTAAGGTTTACTTGTTATGACCATCAAGAAGAAGCTTGGACAGAAAATCCGAAATTTGCGGCTAATGAACAATATGACTCAAGAAGCCTTAGCTGAAAATATTAATATTTCGCCAAAGAGTCTTAGCCAGATAGAATGTGGTAATAATTTTGTATCGTCTGAAACTCTTGAAGTTATATGCAAGGCTTTGAATACTACTCCGAAAGCTCTTTTTGACTTTGAATATATTGAAACAAATAATAAAGATTTAATGTCTGACATTAGCGATCGATTAAAAAATAATCCGATTCTATTGCATACTATTCATAAAATTACGGTTGCATTAGATGAATAATTTACAATCCTGTCAAAATATGCTAAGCTATACGTATGTTTACGGGAATAGTCGAAGAAACCGGAATAATAAAACTAATAAATACCGATAGTGGGAATATTACAATTGAATGTAAAAAAGTCCTCAAAGATACAATAACTGGTGATAGCATTATGATTAATGGGGTTTGCACCACCGTAACAGAAATGACAGAAAAATCATTTAGTGTAAGAATTAGTCCTGAAACATTAAATATAACAAATTTTTCTAATCTTAAACAGGGCGATATTGTAAATCTTGAAAGAGCATTAACCCTAAATTCTCGCCTTGGAGGGCATATCGTTAGCGGTCATACGGATTGTACAGGGAAACTTTTAAGTATTGAAAAACTTAATGAATTCTACGATTTAACATTTGAAATTCCTACATCTAGCAAAAAATACATAGTTTATAAGGGTTCTATCACTATAGATGGGATAAGTTTGACTATAGCAGATATAAAAAACAATATTGTAAAAGTCGCACTTATCCCTCATACGTTTGAAAACACAAACCTGAAAACTTTAAAAACTGGCAACAGCGTTAACATTGAAACCGATATTCTCGCAAAATATGTTGAAAAAATGTTATCAGCAAAAGATAATAATGATAGCAGAATAAGTATGAAATTTTTAGAAGAAAATGGATTTGCATAATTATGGAAGAATTTAAATTTGATAGTATAGAATCTGCGTTAGAAGATTTTAAAAATGGAAAACCGATAATTGTTGCAGACAATGAAGACAGAGAAAACGAAGGGGATGTAATTTGCTCTGCTCAAACAGTTACTCCAGAAATAATAAATTTTCTTGCCTCGGAAGTTAAAGGCTTAATTTGTCTTGCTATTTCTCCGGAAATTGCTCAGAGACTGGATTTACCACAAATGGTCAATAACAATACTGAAGGCATGAAAACAGCATTTACCGTGAGTATTGATGCGGATGAAAAATATGGTGTTACAACCGGAATTTCGGCTTTTGACAGAGCGAAAACAGTTGAAGTTGCGATTGCACATGATGCACAGCCATCTGATTTAAGACGCCCTGGACATCTTTTCCCTTGTGTTGCAAGAAAAGGTGGGGTTTTAGAAAGAACCGGTCATACAGAAGCAGTTGTCGATTTGGCAAGAATTTGCAATCATATACCTGCCGGTGTTATGTGTGAAGTTATGATGCCTGACGGGCATATGGCTAGGCGTGATTATTTAAGAAAATTTGCCGATGAACACGGTATGAAATTTATTTCTGTCGCAGAACTTATTGCATATAGAATGAAATCGGAAAAACTCGTTACTCGCGAAGCTGAAGTTAAAATGCCTACAAAATACGGTGAATTTAAACTTTATGCTTACAAAAATCACATAAATGGCTCAGAACACGTTGCACTTGTAAAAGATGACGGATCTGACAAAATTCCTGCTGTACGGGTTCATAGTATGTGTTTAACAGGTGATATTTTTCACAGTTTAAGATGTGATTGCAATTCTCAACTGCATAATGCTTTAAAATATATAAACGACTACGGTAAAGGAGCTGTTGTTTACCTGACAGATCACGAAGGTAGGGGAATAGGCTTATGTAATAAAATCAAAGCTTACAAGCTTCAGGAAGAAGGGCAAGATACAATTCAAGCAAATATTTCACTTGGGTTTAAGTCAGATTTGCGTGATTACGGCACCGGAGCCCAAATTATTGTTGATCTTGGGTACAAAAACTTCAATCTTATAACAAATAACCCCAAAAAAGTTATCGGGTTAGAAGGTTACGGACTTCATATAAACGATATTATAAAAGTTCAGTCTGAAGTTACCCCATACAATAAAAGATATTTGGATACAAAAAAAGAAAAAATGCACCACTCGTTATAAGGAATTTAGAATGTATAATACAAAACTTTTATCAGAAGAAGATTATGAAAATTTACAACCGGTATACAAAGATTTTCAGTCAAAAGCAGTAAGTGAATATAATTTTGAATTGGAACCATTGGATTACAACGGTTTTTTGGAAGCGGTAGAAAAAGAGTTAATAAAATGTATTATACTTTACGATAATCATATTGCTTCCGGTTTTTTAGTTTATACCACCGCAATTTCAGATTCTGTAGAGTTAAATATCATTCACTGCATAAATAGTGAAAAATATTTTGAACATTCTGAAGCACTTTTGCAAAAATTTTTAGAACTTTCACAAAATGAAAGACAAAATAAAGTTGTGTGCTACCCAATGCTTGGAGAACAAAAATCCTTGATAGGAGTTATTGCAAAATTAGGATTTCAATTCGTTGGGACTGAAGTGCTGAGGTTTAAAATGCACGGAACCCCTTCAAAAGAATTATTTGCAAGAGCAAGAGTAGTAAAACTCCCAACTGGATATGAAATTATAAATTGGCACAGTATGTACTTTGAGGATGCAGTTTCTATTATTCAAGAAGCTTTTAAAGACAGTTTAGATGCTCTTTTTGATCCGCGATTCAAAACACTGTCAGGGTGCCGTGATATTATTACCAAAATTGTTAAAAATGTTTATGCTGATTTTTTACCTGACGCAACAAGCATTTTACTTTATGAAAATCGTCCTGTTGGATTTGTATTTATGAACATAACAGACGGGAGAATAGTAAATATTCCACTGGTTGGAATTAGGCAAGAACATCAGGGCAAAGGGCTTTCAACAATTATATTGAAGCATTCTATGGAAATTATTTTAGATAAAGCAAAAGCAAATCGTATAACAGAAATCAACACAACAACAGAAACAAATAACCTGCAAGCACTGAGACTCTACAAAAATTTAGGTTTTATAGAAGACTACAGCTACCCGCAGGCATATTTGCCGATTGGAGCTTAAATAACTAATTCGCTACACAAATAACTTTTTCATAAAGATTTGTGCGTGCATCCATACCAGTATAATCAAAATAGGTCACCGAAGGCCCAAACATTCTGGACCACGAAACAGTTTCACCTTCTTCAAAGTTTGACCAAAGGCGGAACCACGAAGCGGAGTCTTCGATACCCAGTTTTGCGGTTACGCTCTTATCCCACTCGTTTGCAGTTGGGTCTGTATTGTTGTGATCTTCTGACTCGCTGATTGAATTGTCGTTGTATATTGCCTTAGCTATATTTGCAAGTTCACTCGCTTTTGGTAATCTGCCACCTTGATTTTTACACTCAACCATAGCTCCTACCCAGTAG
>JAFUUC010000089.1 GCA_017471365.1 bacterium | reverse complement strand
GGGTTACAATATTATTAAACAAACAGACGGACTAACATCTCCACCGGCAATGGATTGTTCAGATTACTTAGGAAACTCTAAGTATCCTGAAATAACCCACTGCCCATACTCAGGAGAAAGCGACTACTGGGTAGGAGCGGTAGTAACGTGTAGAGACATGGGTGGTCACCTACCTGACATGACAGAACTGGCAAACATAGCAAAAGCAGTATATCCAAGCCTCTCAAGCGTAGGTGCATATCAAGGTACCCAAAACGCAAGCTGGGATACTACAGAGGTAGCAAAACTGGGCATTGACCCTTCTTCTGTTTCGGACTTCTACCTGTGGTCGTCAGAGGAGTACTCGAGTACGAGCATTAACTCTCGCTACCGCTACTTCATCAGTGGTTACACGTACGGTGGTGACGACTGCAATCGCGGTAACTTCACCCCGAGGTTCGTTTGCCTGGCGAACCCCTGAGCAGAGGCTGTAGCCGTTGTCAACAGGTATAGGCTGTTCGCAGGACAAGGTTGACAACGCGAAAGCCGTCCAATGCGAAGGGGTGAGGAAAGATCCTGAAACAGCCCTGCATACAGGTCAGGCATTGCCCGACCTGATGTTCTTTCCGGCTTAGTACGGCTTACATAATTTTCAGTTTCTTTACTATTTCAGTTCTTAATGATAAAATTAAATTGTTAAGAGATTTTGGTCGTGAATAGAAATTTTTTGGAAAAATTTTTAGAAAAAGTATCTGAATTTCCGGTATGGATAAAAGAAATTTTATACGTTTATCTTGCCAAAGACGTTGATCCTGACAACAACCTTAGTTATGTTTTTGCTACATACAAGCCCGCTCTCACCTACAAAGGCAAATGTGAACTCGATTATAAAAAATCCAGTTTTGATTCTAACATTTATAACATTCTTGAATACTGTGATAAAAATGCCAGTATTTCGGAAATTGCATTGAATACTTTTATGTCTATGGAAGAAGTTGCGGGGTATTTTCTTTTTGGTGTAGACGAAGGCTACATTCAACTTCCGGATAATTCTCAAATATTGAATATCGCAGGATTACTCGCCGGAAAATTTAGAGTCGGAGAATACTTTGTTCAGGACGGAACAATTTCTGACGAACAACTAGACAGTGCAATTGTAAACTATGAACATCGAACCAAAAAGAATAAAAAATTCGGGCAATCTTTGGTTGAAATGGGTTTGATTTCTCAAAAACAACTCGATGCAATTTTGTCAATAAAAGATGAAGCTAAAAAAAGATTTATTCTTGATCATAATGAGATCCCAAAAATCAATTCGCAATATGCTCAAAAAACTTATGAATATGAAAAGCAGATTGACGACTTGAAAAAAGAAAATGAACAACTGCGAAAACAACTAAAACAGCTGTTAATACTAGTGAGGGGAAAATGAATAATTACGCAAATACACAACCGCAAAAACTTGTTATATACATGCGAAGCGGACTCGCAGAACAAGAACACTATGGATATGTAGTAAGATCAGATAAAACAAGAATTTTAGAAAAAATAGGTGATGATAAAAATTATCCGTTTTTTTTGAGATCTTGTGCAAAACCGCTTCAAGCCTCGCTGATTATAGATTACGAACTCGACAAAATTTTTGATCTTTCTGATGAAGAAATAGCCGTTTGTTGTGCTTCTCACGCCGGCGAAGATATTCATATCAAAACTGTTCGTTACCTTCTTAATAAATTCGGAATTAGCGAAAATTACCTCAAATGCCCACCACATCAGCCTATTTCAAAAACAGCACAAGATGAATTGTTGAAAAACAATAAAAAACCTGCCGCTATTCATAATAATTGTTCAGGCAAACATGCCATGATGCTTGGGCTTTGTAAATTAAAAAATTGGGATCTGTTGACTTACGACAATATGAGCCACCCGCTTCAACAAGAAATAAAAAAGAAAATATATGAACTCTGTACAATAAATATTGATTACCCAATAACAAAAGATGGTTGCGGAGTTCCGGTGCATTCTATGCCGCTTGCAAATATGATTAGTGGGTATTTGAATTTATTTTGCGATAAAAAATACGAAAAAATAAAAAATGCCTTTTTAAATAATCCCTACTTAATCGGAGGTGAAAACCGCACAGATACAAAAATTATTGAAGAATCAAATAAATTACTTGTTGCAAAAGTCGGTGCCGGAGGACTTTGTATTGTTATAAATACTGAACTAGAAGAAGGCTTTGTTGTAAAAATATGCGATAGTGACATGAAAGCAAGAGAACTGACTGTTATAGACTTAATAAACAATCTTCACTGGGCAAAAATTGATGTTTCGCACGAAATAAAAACACTTCAAAATGATATTATTGGGGAGATCAAAACTCTTGTTTAATTTTTATCGAGTTTAAATTTTTCACGCAATTCTTTTTCAGAATTTATCATAGAATCCAAATTTCTATCTATTATTGTAAAACCTGCATTTGCATCAACAGGAATAACAACATTTTGATGCAATTCGTTTATATCAACCTGTTTTGTTGCATAACTTACGGTCGTTATAATTTCATCTAACTGTTTAAAAATATCATTAAACAAACTCATAACTTTATTAAGCCGTGTCGGATCTTTGGCTACGATAATTTTGTCTTTATCAGAATCGTATTTAGGCGGATAAATTTCAAGAGATTTGGACCCACCTAGCCCGGAACCTTCTACAGTAGCAATCGAACCCTGTGGCAACGATAAACCTTCTTGAGTTATAATGAATTTTATATATACATTAGATTGAACTATTTGGATTTTTGTGACGTGTCCAATTTGTATTCCTAAAAATTTAACAGGCGAACCAACAATTAATCCGTCAACATCAGACATAAAAATTTGATAGCTTTTAAAATGTTTTAATTTTTTGTAATTGTGGTATCTTATTCCGACAACTGAAACAGCAACAATGATAAGCCATATTGCAAATTCAATCCACGAATATAAACGCATTTTGTCAGAAACTTTCATATAATATATTATACACTAAACAATTTTTTAAGTTATTATGTAAATAAGATGCTTGATTTTATAAAATCTACAATTTACGAATTTTTATCGAATTTTGTCCCTCAAAGAATGAGTTACAAAATTACCGGCAAGTGTAAAAAATGCGGCAAGTGCTGCAACTATATGTACAGTAAAGACACCTATACCGAAAAAGAATTTAAGATAATGCAAATGATTTTTCCGAAATACAAGAGGTTTTATATAAAAGGCAAAGATGAATTAGGAAATTTGATCTTTGCCTGCAAATTGGTTACTCCGGAAGGTCTTTGTTCAGACTATAAACATCGTTTGCGTATGTGCAAAAACTACCCTGCAAAACGGATTTTTTATCCCGGTAAATTGCACGAAGGCTGCGGCTACACCGTCGAAACTAAAAAATTTGAAGATTTTTTGTAAATATTAAGTAGGTTGATTTATTCCCCTCGGCAGAGTAGAATGTTACGTAATAAGAGGGAGAAATTTTATGGAAAATGAAGTAAAACTTTTAAAACAAAAATATATATGGATTAGTGTACTTGTATTCATAGGTTTGTTAGTTACGGTAGATCTTGCTTTTATTTATTATCAAGCAAATTTCAATGAATATGCTCTGCCGAGTTTTTGTGTTGTAAATGATTTTATAGACTGTGATTCGGTTGCCAGAACTACTGAATCTCAATTTTTTGGAGTTCCTTTAGCATATTGGGGATTATTTTTGTATGCATTTATAACATTACTTCTTATTGTTGATAAATTGAAAAAAATCCCGTTTTTAAAATTTTTAGAAGTATTTAAAAACAAATTTCATTATATTGCATCATTGGGAATAATTTCTTTCACAATTTCAATGATACTACTGTGCGTAAGTTTATTTGGTATTCACAAACTTTGCATAATGTGTGTTGTAACCTATATTATAAATTTATGTATTGGTCTTGTCGCAGCACAAGGAATTAAGGGACATTTTATCGGTGCAATAAAACAAAGTTGGTTTGACTTTGTTGATGCACTAAAACCGATTCCTTATAGGATAGCATTTGGTGTTGTTATCCTTTGTGCAATTGGATTTTTAGGTTGGACTTATTCGAGTGCTAAATTTTCACCAGCACTAAAATTTAGCAGAAATTTTGGTGAATTTACAAAAGTAAAAGTTAATAAATACGCGATAAAAGGTAACACTTTAGGCTCTCAAGCCAGCGATGCTGTTGTGGTTCAGATTTATTCAGATTACAATTGCCCAATGTGTTTTTCTGCAAACATAATGTTACATAAACTTGCAAAAGAATTTAAAAATGTGCGTATCGAGCATCATAGTATGCCACTCGATGTAGAATGCAACAAATACTTAAAACAAGAGTTTCACCATGGTTCTTGCATAATGGCTCAATATGCCGAAGCAGCCAGAGAACAAGAAAAATTCTGGGAAGTTCATTCTCTGTTCTTTGAAAAGAAACCTTCAAACGAAACTGCCATAATTGAAACTTTACAAAATTCAGGTTTTGATATTGATATAGACAAAATCAAAAAAGATGCTCACAAGCCGGAAATCTTAAACGAAATTAAAAAAGATATTGACTATGCAATAGAAAATAAAATGATCGGTACCCCTTCGATAAAAATAGGTGATGATTTTCAAATGGGTATGAAGGGTTATCCTGAATTGAAAAAATGGGTTATTGAGCATGGCGGAAAACAAAACATGTTCTAACAAAAAAATATTATTACACGCTTGTTGCGGTATATGTTCAGGTTATCCCGTGTCTTTACTTAAAGATTCGGGGTATTCTGTTGTTGTTTATTTTTATAATCCGAATATTTACCCCCAAACCGAATACCAAAAAAGACTCGAAGCAGAAAAAACTTTGTGCAGAAGCTTTGATTGTGAATTAATAATAGGCGATTATGAACCTGAAGTTTATTATCAAGAAATTAAAGGACTTGAAAATGAACCCGAAAAAGGCAAAAGATGTGACAAATGTTTTGCCCTAAGATTAAGAAAAACGGCTCAACTTGCCAAAGCACTTGGGATTAAAGAATTTACAACATCAATGGTTATAAGTCCGCATAAAAATTATAAAAAACTTACAGCTATAGGGGAAAAAATTGCGAATGAATATGACCTTGAATACCTTTCGACTAATTTTAGGAAACAAGATGGATTTCTCAAAACCAATCAAATAGCACGAGAACTCAATCTCTACCGACAAAATTATTGCGGATGTAAATTTGCAAAAATATCATCCGTTTAGACTATGACGAAAATTTAATGGTATCATATAATAACTTTGACAAAGATGATATTCTACAAGGATACTAAAGAGGATAAAAAGATGCAAAAGAAAGCAGGACGTATTTTAACAGCATTAATGTTAATGGGTGCAATGTCTACAATGGCATACGGTATTACAAATCCGATAAAGAATTATGATTTGTATGCGGATACACATAATTCTTCTTCCAATACGGACAATACAATGAGTGATTATTATAGAAATTCACTTGCCGGTCAAAGATCGAGCGGCTACAATTCTACAAGCTCTGAAGGTGAAGCAGCTTTACCTGACAAACTTGAACCGCTTCCGCTACCTCCTGCATACGATGGAACAACAACCAAAAAAGATGACAAAGGCAAAACAGTCGTTCGCAGAAACGATTATTTAAGAGAATCTTCTCAAAAAGTTTATTCAAATTCGTCTGTTCCTGCCGGTTGGACAGAAGGACCATCTTTTTACGAAAATCCTTCATTTGCAAGTATTCAGGAAAAATATCGCAAAAGTAACTTTGCAGGATGTTTGCAAGAATGTATTTCTTATGTAAGGCTGCATCCTAACGATACTTTAGGATTCTATTACCTTGCAATGTGTTATGCAAAAACACACGATCAAGAAAACGCTATCAAGGCATATGAAAAAGTTATTGAGCTTAACGCAAATCCTATGATTGTAAAATACGCAACAAACGGCAGAAATTGCGTTATGGATAAATCTGAAACATGCTACGAAAATGTTAACGAACCTGAGTTAATTTACCCTTATGAAGATCTTGCAGAACAATATGAACTTACTCCTGTTGATCCTGAAACACTCGTTCAAAGAAACTTGAAAAACCTTCAAGGAAAGCTTTCTCCTATTTCAGGTACTTCTTCAGATACACCATACAGTAACGGTGAGGAAAAAGAAAATAAAGTTAGTCTGCCATTTGGAAATCAGGATTCTGAACTTGATCAATTTATTAATTCTCCTTATGGAAATGGACTTGCTCCAAGCTTGAATAATGAATACAAAGGTCAACAGTTGAAAAAACTTCAAGAAAGCATTAACAATGATTCAAATACTAGAGATAGAAATCTTGAAAGTATAAGAACCTTCGATAAAAGTAAATCCAAATAACAATGCACAACAAATATGAACAAGTAAAAAAGGATTTTTTATCGGGACAAATTCAAGGTTGCAAACGATACTTTGAAAAACATAACTATGATATAGAAGCAGCATACTGCAACCTTGTTGAAGATGATCTAAAAAAATCACAAAAATTATTTCATAGCAAATTAGATATTGATCCCAGAGCAAACTGGGGTCTTTCTCTTGTTCAAATGATTTTACAAGACGTGAAATATGAGCCAACTTACTTTGGAATAAGGAATTTTTTAGAAATTGACTTGAATATTTTGATTAAATATTACAAAGGACAATATATTGAGAGTTTAATAAGATATTCAGATTATATGGCATATATTAATCCGGAATGTTACAAACTTATAGGTCGAGGATTTTGGGCAAATAATATGTTACCTGCGGCAATGTTCTTTTTAAGGCGAGCTAAAGACAAATTTTATAATGATCCGGAACTTCATTACCTCTTAGCTTATATTTTTTATAATGAGAACAATATTATAGATTGCAAAAAGTCACTCATTACCTGCCTTAACATAAATCCTGAATATTATCCGGCAGTGAAATTAGGTAAAAAATTAATCTTGTAAACAGATGAAAAACATATTTGCAGAAGCTCGATTTTCAGATACAACTCCTGTATATCCGGAAGCAAAATAACGAAAACGAGCTGTAGAATAGCATTGATTACCAACACAGTCTGCACTTGCGTTAACATATTCCTCGGATGACCACAAGTAATTAAATTCATTACTAACATCAAAACCAAGACTTTTTGCGACACATATGTCTGGAGTACTACTACTTGAAAGATGTTCATATGCACTAATCTGAGGAGTTGCATTTGGATAGATTGATTTTGCTATATCTGCCAACTCACTCATAGTTGGCAGATGTCCACCCATTTCTCTGCATGCTACTAACGCTCCAACCCAATGATCCGGTCTACTATTTTGTGGACATGCAGTTAACTCAGGATATTTTGGATCTCCCAAATATTCATAACAATCCATTCCGGGTGGAATACTAGCTTGTTTGATAATTTTATGACCACCAACATTCGTATCAATAATGCAGGTATCACAATCCTCCGCCTCAGGATTATCTTTGCAATAATTAAACACCTTTTTGTCTACCTGGACAACAGTCGTTTTAGTTTTTAATGGCAAAGTAAAAGTTTTTAAATCTCTACCCAACACATTCGGAGCTTTTGGTCCGTTTAAATCTATATAACCTGAAATTGCATTTTCACCTATCTGAGGTGATATACACAAACTCATTCCGTTTTTTAGTAATGCACAACTGCCTTTTATCTCCAATTCATAATCTTCACTTGTCCTATTCTTGTACTCAAAATACTTATTTCCAAAACATCCCTTTGGCTCGTCTCCACAATATTTTGCTATTTTAAAGTATCTTTTTAAAAACATACCTGAAGAATTATCATAAGAATCTTCAGGTTCTTCTGTTAAGTACATAGGTGAATTAAAGAAACTTTTATTTTCCACAGTTTCCAAACTATCTACTGCATCTGTAATAGCTTGTATTTCTCTATTATACGCAAGATTTAAAACTGTATTATGCAATTTTGAAATAATCGCCGGTACAACCAAACCCGCAACTACCCCAACAATTAATATTGCTATCAATACCTCTATTAATGTGAATGCTGTTTTCCTCATATTTTAATATCCTTTTATATATTTTTTAAAAATAATCATTTTCATTAATATTCTACGGCAATTTACTTAAATAATTTCAATATAAATTAAATAATTTAAGAATTATTTACATATTTATTGAAATTGTTTCAATGGAAAATTACAGGTATGAATTGTATCATCTTGTTGTGGATAATAAAAAAAAGCTTGGTAAACGCATAAAGGAACTACGAAAGCAAAAAGGACTTACGCAGGAGCAGGTTGCAGAATTTATTGAAATGGAGCAAAACACAATAAGTGTCATCGAGTCGGGACGGAATTTCCCAACACTGGTAACACTTGAAAAGATGGCAACCGTATTAGGAGTAGATTTATCAGATTTCTTTAATTATGAATATTTTGAAGATATTGATTATATCAAGCAATCTACCAAGATCAAGCTTGAACAAATGAATGAAGCACAAATGCGTAACATATATAAATATATCAATAATGTTATAAATTGAATACAAAGAGTTTAATATTGAAGTACGAAAAAAAATACCGATAGATTCTTCTATCGGTATTTTATTTATATATTTATCCCATTAAACTTTAGCAGCTTTTTTACATTCAATAACTGCCTGAGCAGCAGCAAGTCTTGCTTGAGGAACTCTGTATGGTGAGCAAGAAACGTAATTTAAGCCGATTTTGTGAGCATATTTTACAGAATCAGGATCTCCGCCATGTTCACCGCAAATTCCACCAACTAGACTTGAATTTACTGAACGTCCTTCGTTAATTGACATTTCAATAAGTCTGCCAACACCGCCAAAATCAAGAGTCACAAACGGATTCCAAGGCAAAATCTTTTGTTCTACATAGTTTTTCAAGAATTTACCTTCAGCATCGTCTCTTGAGTAACCGAATGTCATTTGTGTCAAGTCATTTGTACCATATGAGAAAAATTCAGCTTCTGTTGCAACTTCTTTTGCTGTCAATGCTGCACGAGGAATTTCAATCATAGTACCAAATTTGTAATCAACTCTAACACCTTTTTCATTCATAACTTGTTCAGCTACAGAAACCAAAGTTGCTTTAGCTGTCTTAAGTTCGTTGATGTGACCAATCAAAGGAATCATAATCCAAGGTTGAATGTGATGTCCTTCTTTAGTCAAATCGCAGCAAGCTTCAAAAATTGCTCTAACTTGCATTTCGTTGATTTCAGGATAAGTCAAGCCTAAACGGCAACCTCTAAGACCCATCATCGGGTTAGATTCAGACAAGTTTTCAACAATTTCAAGCATTTTTTCATCTTCTTTGCAATCCTGACCTAAAGCTTTCTTAGTCGCAACTTTTTCAACCAATTCAATCTTTGAAGGCAAGAATTCGTGCAAAGGCGGATCTAGTAAACGAACTGTCAAAGGTTTGTCGCCTAATGCTTTGAACATTGAATAGAAATCAGAATATTGCATAGGTAACAAATGGCTCAAAGCTTCCTTACGAGCTTCTGTTGTACCAGCAATAATCATTTTTTGTACCCAAGGAAGTCTGTCAGGATCCATGAACATATGTTCTGTTCTGCAAAGACCTACACCTTCAGCACCGAATTTAATAGCATTTTCGATATCTTTCGGAGTATCAGCGTTAGCTTCAACTTTTAAAGATTTAATTTCGTTAACCCAGCCAAAGAATGTTTCAAAGTCCGAATCAATACCTGCTTCAACAAGTTCAATCGCACCTTCCATAACTTCACCTGTTCCACCATCTAAAGATATAACATCATCTTTGTGGAACACTGTTCCGTCTGAACAAGTAATTGTCTCATTAGCAAGATCAATTTTTAAATCTTCACATCCTGAAACACAAGGTTTACCCATACCTTTTGCAACAACAGCTGCGTGAGATGTAGCACCGCCTCTTAGTGTTAATACACCTTGAGAAACTGCCATACCGTGAATATCATCAGGACAAGTTTCAATTCTAACCAATATAACCTTTTCACCTGCTTCACCACGACGAGCTGCTTCTTCTGTATCGAATACGATTTTACCTACAGCAGCACCAGGAGATGCATTTACACCCTTTGAAACTTTGTGTGAATGTTTAACTTTATCAGGATTGAAACAAGGCAACAATACTTGATATACAGAGTACGGATCAACTTGCATAATTGCTTCTTCTTTTGAAATAATACCTTCGTTATACATATCAACAGCAATTTTGATAGCAGCTTTTGCGGTTCTTTTACCATTACGAGTTTGGAGAATCCAAAGTTTACCGCGTTCTACAGTAAATTCCATATCTTGAACATCGTGATAACCTTTTTCAAGTTGTTTTGCGATATTTACATACTGTGCGTAAATATCAGGCATATCTGTTTCTAATTCTGATATTTGTTTTGGAGTTCTTATACCGGCAACAACATCTTCACCTTGTGCATTTACAAGGTATTCACCGTAGAATTTGTTTTCACCTGTAGCAGGGTTACGAGTGAATGAAACACCTGTAGCACAGTCATTACCCATGTTACCGAATACCATTGTTTGAACGTTAACCGCAGTACCAAAGTTGTGGTCAATTTTGTTCATATTACGGTAAGCAACCGCACGAGGAATGTTCCAAGATCTAAATACAGCTTCAATTGCCTCTTGAAGTTGTACATACGGATCTTGAGGAAATTCTTTTCCTGTAACTTCTTTAATAATGTTTTTGTAAACAGGAATTAAAGATTTCCAACCTTCTGCGGAAATTTGAGTATCTTCTGTAACACCTTCGCGAGTTTTAAGCTTTTCAACTTCAGATTCAAAATATTTTTGTCTGTCCATTTCCCAAGCAACAGAACCAAACATTGTTAAAAATCTTCTGTATGAATCGTAGCAGAAACGAGGGTTTTGAGTTAAAGCAACCATAGCTTCAACTGTTTCGTCGTTTAAGCCTAAGTTCAAAATCGTTTCCATCATACCAGGCATAGAAACTCTCGCACCTGATCTAACTGAAACCAACAATGGATTAGTCTTGTCACCAAACTTTTTACCGGCTTGGGCTTCAACTTCTTTCAAATAATATTTAACTTCGTCCATCAAACCTTCAGGCATTTTGTTGCCATTGTTGATGTATTCCATGCAGGTTGCAGTTGTAATAGTCAACCCCGGTGGAACAGGAAGTCCCAAATTGGTCATTTCAGCAAGGTTAGCACCTTTACCGCCTAATTCGGCACGCATTTTGGAGTTACCTTCCTTGAAAAGCCATACGCGTTTTTCTGTCATAATTTTTTCTCCTTTTTAATACAAGAAAATCCTATCATGAACATGTTAGAATACAACCCTTGACAAAGCCGGCGAAATAGTAAATAATATTAGCGTAGGACGAGTCAAAAAGAATATTGCAAACTTCTTCTTAATGACTCGCTTCACTCCTACGATTAGACTTTAAGTGCTATTACTGCGACAGTTAATGCAAGTAATAGCATTATTATTAGTCTTATCATAGTACCCTCCTTCCCGACCTAAGTCCTCACTACTCGTGTGTGTCGAGGAAAGGTGTGAGCATACCTACAAAAATGATTATAAAGAAAATCATTAAATTATTCAACCACTTTACTCCTCTTGGATTTTTAACATTCTTTCATATTTTTTATGCAATCCAAACGTGTGTTTTATGACAAGCCGCATAGCAAACAACATTGCCATAACCTTTTTCGCGTCTAATCTTGTCATGTTGCCGTAAATATTCCAATCTTCTTCCGCGTGCTGCTCTGTCAATTCTAAAAGCACATTCAAAGCCATCATTGGATTGTCCAACTCTCCAAGTAAATCTTCTAACATTTTTTGTCTCCTTTGTCTTAGACATGATATATCACAATTCTTAGACAATGTAAAGCTTTTATTATAATTATTTTTCAAATGAAATATCGTGCTAACATTACTATATGAAGATTGAGGTAGATAAAAATTTTGTAAAACTTGGTAGAAGTTGGGGAATGATCATACCTCCATGGTTTTTCCAAGTCTTAAACATTGACCCAAAAACAGACAAAGCAACATTATCGATTGAAAATGATTCAATCGTTATAAAAAAGCAATAGAAAATTTAATTTTTATTCAATTTATCGATTTCGCTATTAAGGTCTTGTATCTGAATTTCGAGTTTTGTACGCTCGTCGACGACGGTATTAAAGGCTTTTTCAAGTGTTTTAATCTTTGCTTCAAGAACTTCCACCCTTGAAGAATTGGCTTCACCTGAAATAGATGTCCTTTCAAGTTCACGTTTGTAGGCATTAACTTTGTCATTCTGAATCCCTAAAAATAAAGATAAAATTCCACTGCCAACAAAAATTCCGGAACAAAGGATTAAAAGAGTATAAAAAGCACCATTTACAAGTTCGGTCGAATATTCGCCATTTGCAGCTTTGAGATAATTTACTCCAAAGGATGCTTCAACATTCATAATTGCAACATAAGCAACCAATAATAAAATTGCTATACTAAATATAAAAAATATTTTTTTCATTTTTTAAACTCTCCTGTTTCTAAAATAAGATAAAACTTTTGTCAATTTTTCATCCGGTTCAATTTCAAGTTCAATTATCTGCGATGAAAAAGGTTTTGCAAATTTCAAATAAAACGATTGAAGGACTTGTTCTTGAGTCTTAACTTTTCCTAACTTTGCACCATAAAGGGTGTCGTTATAAACCGGATGATGTTTAAAACTCGTGTGAACTCTTATTTGATGAGTTCTACCTGTTATAAGATCAAGTTCAACATAAGTTGCTTCGTTATCAAAACGTTCGAGAACTTTCAGTTTTGTAACACTTGGTCTGCCATCCGAACGAACTTTCATTTTTCTCGGATCAACATTATTTCTGCCAATTGGTTCTGTAATAACATCATTTTCTCTCGGATAATTACCGACAAGCACTGCATGGTATTTTTTCGTAATTTCATGGTTTTTAATCAAATTTGCAAGATACTCATGCGTTTTGTTATTTTTTGCAATCATCAAAAGCCCGGAAGTATTACGATCTAGCCTATGCACAATCCCTCTGCGAAACTCCCCGTTTACATCCGAAAGATTTTGACCAAATTTAAACAAAAGTGCATTGACCAAAGTGCCTGTTGTTTCAAGAACAGTCGGATGAGTAAGCATTCCGGAAGGTTTGTTTACCACTGCCATATTTTCATCTTCCCAAACAATTTCCAGAGGAATATTCTGAGCTTCCGGCTTAATTTCAACATCTTCTACAAGATTTTCAAATTCAATCCTATCGCCTTCTTTGAGTGTGTAAGATGCTTTTTTAATTTCTGAATTAACACTGACTTTTCCGGATTTTATGGCATTTTGAATTTTTGAACGTGAAATCCCTTCATAAAGTTCAGCCAGGAATACATCAAGTCTTGTTAATTCTGAGTTTTCATCAACAATTAAAAGCATTTTTACTGCCCTTTATACAAAAGCAGTATTACTATTAAAGCAATTACACCAATTGTTATAAAAATATCGGCAACATTAAATACCGGGAAATTTATAAAATTCAATTGAATATAATCTCTAACAAAGCCCAGTACAATTCTTTCGTGACAATTAGATGCTATTCCGGCTGCCAAAAGTGATATAAAAGAAAGTGAAATATAATGTATGCTTCTTATACGATTGTGAACGTATAAGAATAGCAAAGTTACGGCAACAATTCCTATAATTATCAAAAATTCTCTGGAATTTTCCATAAGACTAAAAGCCGCACCGGCATTTTGAAGATAATTAATTTTGAACACCGGATTGGAATAATGATGACCGGAAGTAACATTATCTACAATTAATCTTGACGAAAATAACGCCAAAAATAACCAGAATATAAAGCAGCAAACCATATATAAATATTTACATACTGTCGTTTTCATTTTTCCCCTCAAATTCTATATAATTATTCTTTGGCACAACATTTATTCTTTTCATTATGCAAGCAAGTCCTGCCATATAAACTTTATAATTTTCTTCCGAGATATTACGAACTTTGGAAATAGCAAGAGATGCAATAGCATATTCATTAAGATTATTTGTATTTGCCTTCAAAATTCTTTCCAAAACTTGAGACTGAGGTAATGCTCTCAATTTGCTATTCGGCGATCCGGAAGGAAAAGTTACAGGATCTTGATCTATAGAACCAACTATAAATGTATTTTCATCTGCCTCAATCTTCACTGTCGCTGTATAATTTTCACCGGCACTTACCTGATTTGGAGATTGAATTTCAATATTCATAAATCTTGCATCTCCATACAAAAGAGAAGATTCATCCGCTAAAGCCACCTCTCCTGATATTAACCATTTCCCGTTAACTCTTGAAAGATAATACAACCCGTTAGATTTTGAATGAATTTCACCGGCAACAGACTCTGTACCCATAACGTCAAGAATCGTTCCGGTTGCGGTTTCCTCCACACTAACCGAAGCAAAATCCCCTTTTATATCTATAGAAGATATTTTTACAGTGTAAGTTAAATCCGAACATTCATCCCAAGTTTCTTTTACACTCTTAAAATAAACATTTTTGTCAAAACCGTCATTATTAACATAATTTTCTGCATATAAGTTACGCAAACTTTCAATATCATGTCTGTTTGAAAACTTGTTATGAACTTTAAATAACTCTTTTATATCCTTGACATCATGCCTGTAATTTCTGCTCTGTTCAATTCTATAAGCCCTATCAGAAACAAGAGAAGCATCCGCATTTAAAACAAAATTTGGCACAACAAAAATTGTAAGAATCAAAAATAATAAAAACTTTTTCATAGCTAACATTATAACGGGAAAAACGTAAAAAGCAAAGGTAATAAAAAGTTTTGAGTCATACTTAATATTTCTTTAAAAATAGTCATTTTTTAAAAAACCAGGGGTTTATATATATTAAGGATATATTATTGAGGATATTTATATGGAAATTGCAATGAACGCAAATCCCAAGGTAAGTTTTGGAACAAAAATAATAAATATATTAGCAGGATTTGAACTTTCTGCGATCCAGAAATCTTTGTCAGACGTATTTGAAAACCCGTCTATTGATGAAGCTGTGAACCATATTGGCGAACTTAATAAAAATGATGTAATGTTTTAAAATTTTCGTGTTACAATATATACTGTTAGAAAGATAAAGGAAGATTATGAGTTTAACAGTATATTTAGGGATAGATGTTGGATCTGTTACAACAAAACTGGCGGTTATAGACGAGACGGGAAAATATGTTGACAGCATTATGTTAAAAACGGCAGGAACACCTGTTGCAGCCGTTCAAAACGGAATGCGTCAGTTGTATGAAAAAAGAATTACGGAATATGATGTAAAAGGTGTCGGAACAACAGGTTCAGGACGTGCATTAGCAGGTTCTTTAGTTGGAGCAGACGTTGTGAAAAACGAAATTACGGCTCACGCTGTAGCAGCAAGTGTTACAGTACCCGGTGTTCAGACAATTTTGGAAATTGGTGGTCAGGATAGTAAAATTATTATCATGCGTGACGGCATTGTTACGGATTTTGCGATGAATACTGTTTGTGCTGCCGGAACGGGGAGTTTTTTAGATCATCAGGCTCAGAGGTTGAATGTACCTATTGAAGAATTTGGATCAACGGCGTTAAAGTCATCTAATCCGGCAAGAATTGCAGGAAGATGTGGGGTTTTTGCAGAAAGTGATCTTATACACAAACAACAACTTGGGTATCCTGTTGAAGATTTATTATATGGTCTTTGTCAGGCTCTTGTAAGGAATTACTTGAGTAACCTTGCTTTGGGTAAAGAACTTTTACCAACATTCTCTTTTCAGGGTGGTGTGGCAACAAATACAGGTATGGTAAAGGCTTTTGAAGAAGCTTTGAATGCAAAAGTAGTTGTTCCGGATCATCACCAGACTATGGGAGCTATAGGAGCTGCAATGCTTGCTATGGAAAATCATCAATTCACAGAAACTCCAACTAAATTTAAAGGTTGGAATGTTGCTGATATGCATTTCTCATCAATCACTTGCACTTGCACGGGATGTTCAAATAATTGCGAAGTTATAACAATTGTTGAAGGTGTCAACGAAGTTCAGCATGTTGAAAAAATTAAAGACGTAAAAGGGAATATTATTGCTCGATGGGGCGGAACATGCGGACGCTGGGATATTAGCTAAGGGAATAGCTTATGGATAATTTTTCAGGCAACAAAACAACATTATTAAATGAACTTTCCGGAGGGAATGTTGAATTTGGCGAAGCCTTTGCAATGTTTATAAATGACATGGTTGATCAAGACGGGTATCAAAACCCTTATGCAAAAACTTATTTTATAATGTCGCCTTCTTGGCTTAAACTCGCAAATCAAGATAACAAAACAAAAGAAGATAATGATAAATTAAATGAAGAATTTTGTGAAACGATTCGAGATACTGCAAAGTCATATTTGCTTTTCATCGCAAGAGAAACCGGCAATCTTACCGGAAAACTTGATTTTACACAATATGAAAAATTCATGATGAAATACAGGTTTAATAAAGATGCAAGCAGACTTCAACCTGAGTATCTTGCTGAAGTCAAAACAAAAATACGCAATGCTTTTAACAAAATTATTTCTCACGGTGAAGATGATAAATTGCCGGAAGTCAAACTTTTGGATAAAGAATGCATGGCTGATTTTATTGCAGCTTTGATGATTAGCGTAAATTTGAACAAAAACGACGAATTTGACGGATTTAAAATAGAAGGTTCAATAGTTCCGAGAGAATATGTTGTAAATGAACACTTTCTTTTTGAAGCCGGTGATAATATGTTTGGTGCAAAATTAAGAATTGCACATAAAATGCTAAATAACCAGTTTGAATAGGAGAAAATTTATGAAAAAGATTTTGATTAACTTATTTTTACTAACTTCATTTGTGTCTTGTCCGGCATATGCAATAGAAAATATTTTTAGCCTTGATGATATAGAACCTCAACCATCAACGGTTGAACAAATTGAAAAAGCAGAACCGCTTGAAGCAACTGTTCAATTTGATTGGCTTGATATAAACCAAGCACAGCGTGAAGGACAAATTAATCATTATAAAGATCTTTTGTTCAACGAAAATTCTAAAATATATTTTTCTGGCGAAGAATTTAAGAAAAATTTTTCCGAATACAAAAAAGATCGCAATTTTAAACTTCACTATATGTTAACAAATAACGGAGTTACAGAAGATGAAGATGCAAAATACTGTGCTTTTTATTACAAAAAAAATACTCTTGTGATGTACGCTATTCAATACAAAACAAATACTCATAATTCATTTTACTACACTGCATTTGGCAAACTTTATTATGTCGATGTGACTTCTGAAGAATATCCGAACTTTCCTTATACGTCAATGCAATATGATCGTAAAGGCAAATTAAAAAGTGCTATCTATTTTGTATCAAAAGATTTGCAATATATGTACGGACCAAATAAAGAATTTCAAGGAGTATGGTACAAAGATAAAATGTATGACAAAAACGGCAAACAAGCTCTCACAAGAACAAATTGGTAAGTCAATGAATTGCAAAACATTTTAAAAATTACTAAACTTATAAAAAAGGGTTAACCATGGAAAAATTCAGATTTTTAACATCAGGTGAAAGTCACGGTCCAAGTCTCACTGCAATAATTGAAGGAGTACCCTCGGGTCTAAATATTGACATTGACTTTATTAATAATGAGCTCAAAAGACGTCAACAGGGCTATGGTAGAGGGAATCGTATGCAAATCGAAACCGATAAAATAGAAATAACTTCCGGTGTCAGATTTGGTAAAACAATAGGTTCTCCAATTACACTTGTTATTAAAAACAAAGATTTTGAGAATTGGCAAAAAATTATGAGTTCAGCTCCGGAAGATATTACAGATGAAAAAACATTTTCAGTGTATCGCCCTGGTCATGCCGATTTTGCAGGTAGTATTAAATATAATCAAAAAGATTTGAGAAACATTTTAGAACGTGCAAGTGCCAGAAAAACAGCTATTGAAGTAGCTGTCGGTGCCGTTGCAAAACTTGTTTTAAAACAACTTGGAATTGAAGGTTCATCAGAAGTAACTCAAATTGGTTGTGCTTGTTCTCCTGAAAAGTTTCACGAAGAAATCGACTTAACAAAAGAAAAAGGGGACTCCGTCGGAGGGAAATTCACAGTTGTATATAAGAATATTCCAATCGGTTTGGGATCTCATGTACATTGGGATAGAGGTATTGATGGAAGAATAGCACAGGCAATTATGAGTATTCCTGCTATTAAGGCAGTTGAAATCGGTACAAACCCACTTGGGATATATGGAAGTAATTATCACGATGAATTTGTCAAAAATAATGAAGGTGAAATAAACCGTCAATCAAACCATGCAGGTGGAATAGAAGGTGGAATAACAAATGGTCAAGATCTTGTTGTATCTGCGGTAATGAAACCTATTCCAACCATCATGAAACCCCTAAAATCTATTGACAGCAAAACAGGTCAACAAGCTCAAGCACACTATGAAAGATCTGATGTTTGTGCGGTGGAATCTTGTGCCGTAGTGGCAGAATCACGTGTTGCGTGGGTTCTTGTTAATGAGGTTTTGCTAAAATTCGGTGGTGATAGTCTCGAAGAATTATTGAAAAATATGTCTAAAAATTTATAATCAATCTGTTTAAATTCAGTATATAAGAATAATTTTGTTACAATTCCTTAATATTTTGCTTCAAATTATTAAAGAAATCCTTAAACCTTGCCGATATTTTGATTAAGGAAAGCAAGACGAAAGGAAAACGACCATGGGAATGGCAGCAACACAGGCAAGATTTTTAAGCTTAACGGCACGAAAATCAAATGTTGAATTTCAAGGACAGCAAATCAACCAACAAAGAACAACTTTGTCTAACGAATCTGCGAGCTATTACAGCACATTATGCAACTTGGTTGTTCCAACTCCTCCATCTATCGACAATTATACAAAAATTTCTTATACATTTAATGATGGTGCAATGACTAACACGATCACATCTATGATTGCAAATCCGAAAAGAAATCAAGACGGAATCCCTTATCTTGTTAGTTATGTTCAACAGTGGGAAGATGATTATGCACCTGTTGAGGCTGCTTCAAGCTTTGTTCAATCAACTTCAGTAGGCTATTACATAGGTAATACACAACTAAGACCATTAGGTTCGGCAGCAACTACACCTATTGTAGCATCAAAAATTAATCTTAATGGTCAAGATTACAATGTACAAATGGATAACGGCGGATACTTTGTAAACAAAACAAGTGTTGTTACTGGATCTGAACCTTGTACAGACGAAGATATTGAAAATTTTGAGTATTATTTATTCAATGATAACTACACAAAAGCTGAACAAATTTTTAGAGACGGTGATGTTTTTACAAAAGAAGACGGAACTCTTGTTACAGATTTTTCTAACCTTGTAATTTGTTTATACAACGAAAATGAAACAAATCCTGACTATGCAACACAATTGGTTACAATGGATGAACAGGGCAATTTTACCAAAGAAGTATTTAGTGAAGTAGCTCAAAAACACTATTTGACAGACGATGAATTAACCTCAATTACTTACCAAACAGATCTTGAGGAAGCTGAACTTAATAGAGAAGAAGCTTACAAATATCTTTTAAATGAAAAATACAACGGAAATGACCAAAGTGGTCAATGGTATGTAAGATATGTAAAAGATTCACAAACCGGAACTGAAATTCCATATTTTTACAAAGCCTCTGATTTGAAAAATGAAAAAATTTATACAACAGAAGGTTATGGAAGCGTAAGTTGCTATACAATCGGTTCCACAACAAGAACAAAAGAAGTAATCAACGCAGCAGGTACAATAGAAAGAGATTCTTCAGGAAGATATGTTTCTTTAACATTATTCGGAACAGATGATGAAGGAAACGTTACAACTGACCAAAGATATGCTATTACATATTCTTTGACTACAAATACAACAACAGACGAAGCGGCATATAATGATGCGTTGAATGAATACAATTATCAACAAGCACAATATGATAAAAAAGTTCAAGATATCAACTCAAAACTTGAAATTGTACAACAACAAGATAAAAGCCTTGAACTTAATTTGAAACAACTTGATACCGAAGAACAAGCAATTTCAACCGAAATGGAAGCTGTTGAAAAAGTTATTTCAAACAACGTAAAAGACACCTTCGGTACCTTCAAGGCGACCGGCTAAAAGTGTAAAAAGTTTTAATTTCCTTTCCCTTTTTCCTATTGATTTTCCAACGACTCTTGATGAGTCGTTTTTTTTAGCCCGAGCAGAGCCACAAGCAAAGCGAGAGTCCGACAATTATGCCGGTAATGAATATTCCGGCTAATTGGAGGCGGTGGCGTTTAAGGCGAGGGCGTAGCCAAGAGCAGAGCCACAAGCAAAGCGAGAGTCCGACAATTATGCCGGTAATGAATATTCCGGCTAATTGGAGGCGGTGGCGTTTAAGGCGAGGGCGTAGCCAAGAGCAGAGCCACAAGCGGAATGATTAATTAAACAAATATTCCGTTCTTTTCTTTAAATCATCAATAATCTCGCGATAATTAACAGTCACCGGTGTTGGAACTGATGTTTCTATAATATTTAAAAATGCCTGAGCATTTTTTGGTCGCTTACCATCCAAAAAAGCCGATTTAGAAATATCGATTCTTGCCGGAACAATCAACCCGGATCTGGTAAATTCATAAGAAGAATTTGCTCCTGACAAATATCTGACCAGTTTAATTGCTTCTTGTTTGTGTTTTGAAGCTTTCGCTATTGCCCAACCTGATGCATCCATAGGTACAATACTACCTTTTCGACCTTTCGGAAATTCAACAACATCCCAATCAAATTTAGCTTCTTCACGGAATTTAGGAACCATCCAACGCCCGGAAATATACATCCCTATACGTTCCTGCAAAAACATCTGTGCCATAGTAGCACTTGCAACTTCATCACGTTTTGGTGCAACGTGGTATTTTTTCCTCAAATTAGCATAAAAATCCAATCCAAACTTGTTTTCCGGTCGAGATAAAACATCTTTAACAAAATAATTTTCTGTATCATCCCTGCTCCAACCACCATTTGAAGTCAAATACGGTAAATATAAAAGAGGAGTTTCTTCAAACGACACACCAAAGACATCATTATCTGTCAGTTTTTGTGCCGTCAACAAAAAATTATCAAAATTCCAATCAGAAGAAGGATATTTTATACCCGATTTATTAAAAATATTTTTATTATAAAAAACTATTAGATTTGAAACATCTCGTGGTACCGCGTAAATTTTCCCATTCCATTTTAAAGATTCGAGCGACTTTTTGTAAAAATCATCAAACTGAAATTCTTCTTCATATCCGCTTAAATCTTCAAGAACACCTGCATTAGCATACACAGGCAAATATTGATTATTAATAAAAATTACATCAGGAGCAGTATTTGAGGCAAAAAGCAGATGAATTTTTTGAAAATAATTTTGCGGAATATGCAAAAATTCAACATGAATTTGCGGATTTTCTTTTTGGAAATTTTCAATTAGAGGTTTTAGGATTTTTAGTTCAGACTCAGATCCCCAAGAAGCAAACTGTACCGTTGTTTGATTTGAATTGTAGTCATTTGCTAAACCGGTAAACAAACATAAACCGCAAAAAGTAATAGCTACAAGTACCAAACTAACAACTTTATTCATGATTTTCCTCAAACAAACGGTTGACTAGATTTCAAGTAAAGTACCCATCTTATCTTTAGATACATCAACTAAACACTTGAAACCACCGGCTTTCACGATGTAAACCGAATCATGATCACGTCTTACTTGAAGATTACCTTCAACAATACCGTCAAATCTCTTCAAAACAACTATATTATCTTTTGTTCTTCCAACAATAGCAGAGGCTCCATCCATTTCAACAAGATAAAAACCCTTTTCAGAATCAATGCTATAGCCTGATCTTACCACCATACCATTCATAGACATCGTGTTAGAAGAAGCTCTACCGACCTTCATAGGATTTGAAACCGTTCCTGCTACGACAGGTGCTACGTTTGAATTTTTTTCTTCCCTATCAAGAATTGATAAGTACTCATTCAAAGAAGTTGATGAATAATTGTCATTTTGTTTTGCCATATCCATTTCCCCATAATTATTAAAATAGTTATCTTTTGAATTTATTTGTGAACTTGCAGATTTTCTCATACTAATATTAAGTGGTGAATTTTTTAATTTTACAAATCGACCTTCTTTAATATCTTTATCTTGCAAATGTCGTCTTTCAGCACCCAAAAGCATTCTGTGAGATGATTTCAAAGATTTGTTATTTGCAAAGGACTTTAATTTGCTAATATTTTTTATTATTGAATCATCTTCAGAGTGAACATCTTTTTTATATTCAATTTCCGATTCCATAGATGGTGTTTGAGAAAGTGAATGTTCCATCTGAGAAATTTTTGTACGAAGATCTTCTTTTATTTTTTCATCTTTTCTATTTGAAGCTTCATTTATACCCTTAACCAAAGACCTGAAATTCATCATTTCCGGTTTTTTCGGTGAATATTTTTTCGGAAGATCGTTGATAACAGGAGTGTCCTCTTGCTTAATTTTATTAACTTTATATGCCGGTTTATCTTCAATAATAGCTTTTTTAGTTGCTGAAGTATTTGTTATGTATGACAACTCAGATTTTATCGCAGAAGGATTAACTGCTTGATTAGCTTCGGTAAAGCGATTATATTTTTCTTGCCAGTTGATATTATTATCATGCATAATACTCTGGTATTTAACTTTAGTTGCCTGTTTTTGCACAGCTTCAGCAGAAGGTACGAAGGACACAACCGGTTTTGATTCTTTTTTACCTGATTTTGCAAGACCTAAAATTGCAAGCAAACCTAAAATCGAAGCTAAAGTCCATTTCGGAAATTTGTTTTGCTTTTCAGGTTCTTGAACAGGTTTCGGTACATCCTGAACAACAGTAGGAGAAGCAACATCTGCAATGACAGGAGCAGGAGTTTCTTGCTTTTTAACTCGATGATCAACCCTAGGTTCTAAATCTATTAAACGTTTACCGTTTTCATCAAATTTCATTTGAGGTCTATACGTATCTTCTGTTTTCGCCGCTGGTTGAATTGGTTTTGCTTCCGTTTTTTTAGGAGTAATTTGTTGTTGAGACTTTGGCTGTTCAATTTTTGAAATTGCAGGTTTTACACTATTAACTGTATTTGAAATCTTATTTTGAACACTATTAATTTTTTGTTCAACTTGTTTTTGTATAGTTTTTTCTACCGGCTTTGAAGTTGGTTTCTTTTGTTCAACATTTTTTGGTGCCGGAGTAGTTTTTGTTGCTACAGGCGGTTTTGCAGCAGGCTGGGCTGAAGTTGCAGGTTTTGAATTATTTTGGGCAATTAGAGCCTTATATTCTTCTTGAGCTTTAGTTAGCGGTTCTGTTTTTTTCATAAAAGTCTGAATTTTTACAGGTTTTGCTGTAGTAAAAGTAACTTTTGTATATCCGCCAATACCGTCATCGACATTTTTAACATCAATATCTGTAACTAAATCCTTTACTCCACCAATATTAGGAGCTACGGAAGGTGAACCTTCAACATTTGGGAGTAAAACGACATAACGGTTATCAGATTTCCTTGAAACAACAGAATTTGTACTACCTCCTGTTGTATAAAACGTTACATCGACAGTATCATTCACCTGTGATTTTTTTATATCCATTTTTAGCAAACTGTTTGCACTGCTTGCAAAAACAACAGAACCGCTCAAACTTATTAAAAAGGCTGCTAATATAATATTTTTTCTGCTTACCATATTTTCCACTAATCTCAAAACTACACTAATACCTATATAATACCCGAGAGTAAAAAAAATTGCTACTTTATTAAAAAATAATAAACTTTATGTTACAATATCTACATGAAAAGTGGATTTGTAACGATAATAGGACGCCCAAACGTTGGAAAGTCAACTCTTTTAAATAAAATACTCGGACAAAAAATTGTTATTGCAACAGACAAAGCTCAAACAACAAGAAAAAGAATCAAAGGAATTTATACTACAAAAGAGGGACAAATTGTTTTTGTTGACACACCGGGAGTACACAAACCACTAAATAAACTCGGAGAATTTTTACTCGATGAAGCAAAAGTTGCCGTTCCTGATGCAGATGTTATTTTGTTTCTTGTTGACGGATCTGAACCTGCGGGAAAAGGAGACAAATGGATTGCTCAAAATCTTTTACAGACAAATATACCCATTATAATAGCAATGAATAAAACCGATAAAATCGGTAAAAAAGAAAAAATCGAAGCAAATATTTTGACATATAAGACTCTTTTTGAAAAAAATATTCCCATAATAAAAATTTCTGCCAAAACCGGTAAAAATATAAACGATTTGATAAAAAACATTTTTCGTCTTCTACCAAAAGGAGAAGCTCTCTATCCGGAAGATATAGTTACAGAAGAAACTATGCGTGATGTTACGGAAGAAATTGTTCGTGAAAAAATTCTTCTCAATACTTCAGAAGAAATTCCACACTGTGTTGCCGTCAAAGTAACAAAATACTCAGAACAAGAAGACATCGACAAAATTTACGCAACAATATATTGTGAACAAAAAAGTCAAAAGGGTATTCTTATAGGCAAAGGGGGAAATCTTTTAAAAAAAATCGGCACAGAAGCAAGACTTGAACTAGAAAAAATTACAGACAAAAAAGTCTTTCTGGGGCTGGAAGTTAAAGTCGAAAAAGATTGGCGTAAAAAAGATAATATTCTTAAAAATTTTGGATACAAAGAGGAAAATTAGTAATAAAATTTGCTAATCTCTCTCAAATATTGCTCAAGAGCCTTATACCCATCATTGATTTCGTTAGAAATAGACGCATATCTGCTTGCTTCAAGATATTTCAACTCATTAACCCGAATACGTAAAATCTTGTCTGAATCCGCTTTTAATTCCTCATCACCACAAAATGCCCATTTTTGCAACAGTGCGAGTTCATAATACATCTGCCTTGTAGTTGTATTTTCAAGAGTATTAAACTCATATTTACCAAGCAATGACTTTTCAACGTTAGAAATTCGGCTCATACATGCCTGAAATTTGAAAACTTTTTTTATAATCATATAGTTGTCTGCAATTTTTTTATGAGACAACGGCACATTATTCTTTGCTACAAGAGCTGCAAAAGAAAGTGATGTAAAGCAATCGTTTTCATTTGAGAATGCACTTTTTGAGGTTAAATCAAAATCAGATCTATTCAAGATATTTTCTAACATTCTGCCTCCGAGTATATTTTGATACTAAAATAATCAAAACTGAATGTCATGATTTTTTGTCAATTTTTTTACATTTTTTAATTTATTTATGTCTTGACTTTGAATAAAAAAAACTTAAATAAATCATGGCAAAAATCATACAAAAGTATGAAGTGCGATAAGTCGAAATATGATAAAAATAGATTATCGAGACTTGAGAAGGTAGAAGATTATGGGATTGAGTTTAAATAACATATATCAACGTCCTTACGTGAACCAAGACAGCAGGAGCCGTGTAAATAAACGCGAAGAAGATGAAAAGAAATCTTCCGGTGCAAGTACTCAACGTGAAGAAGAATCCGGTCAAAATTCTCGCAGCAAAGGACTTCAATATGTTGAAGGTAAACAACCAACTTATACTCCGGCTTATGAACAAAAATTTAATTTGCCGCCTGTAGCTTATAATAACGTAAATATTAACAATCCTCGTTCTAACCCCAGTGAAATAGATGCTCAAGCCAGTCTTGAACAAAAAAGAGTTGAAAGCAAAATTAATATTGCTCAAATTCTAAAAGATTTTAAAAATACTGCAATTGCAATCGGTACCCCACAAGAGTTGCAAGAAGAAGTTGACGGCTACATTGATCTTATAAATAAACAAGTAACAAAAGACAATCCAAACGAAAAACTTATTCGTTCAAATTTAAAAAATGCAGCATCAATTCTTGATTCTCATATCTCAAACACCCTCAAAAAAGATTCAAAAGTAGTAGAAAACTGGGTAGATACTCTATTTTTACAAATAATAGACTTCCACTACAACGAAAACGACATCAATGAAAGATTTCTTGTAAAATTCCCTGACGGAACAACCAGCCAAACTCAAACCCGAGAAGAAATTCCTCAAGAAACCGAAATTCAACCTGAGCCGGAATCTAATGTAATTCCGATTAGTGTTGCAGCGTCGAATATTCCGCAAGATAAGCAGTTGAAATCCCTATTTATTCAGGCAAAAAAATACGCCTACACAAAGGATCCGGAAAATGCAATTCGACTTTTTGAAAAAGCACTAAATAGGGCGAATGAACTTGACGATACCGAAACATCAAGCAAAATTTATTATGAAGTTGGCAAAATTTATGATGAACACGATTACATAGTTCAAGCCCTGAAAAGTTATAATCACTCAATAAAATTGACCACAGATGAAAATGTAAAAACAAAAGCTCACTACTCTATGGCACAAATTTATGACGATGTAAATCAAATAAGTCCGGCTCTTGACCATTATGTAAGCACAATTTCTCACGCCGGCGAAGCAGAAAACCTTCCGGCACAATCCGCTTCTTTGACTAAAATTGGCAATATTTATTCTGACATGTACGAAAAAGAAGCCTTCAACTATTATGACATAGCCCAGGACATTGCAGACGAAACCAGCAACTACAATTTACGTGGCTATGTAGCTTCCAATGCAGGAAAAGCTCATATTAAATTTGAACAACCGCAAGAAGCCCTTGTGTCATTTTCATCAGCCGTAAGAGATTACACAAAAGCAGAATCTCCTGCTAAAACTGCACAAAATTATATAGCAGCAGCAGATATTATGGTTGAATACAATAACCCTGCAAAAGCTCAAAAACTTTTATACAAAGCTCAAAGATACGCTCGCCAAACTGATAACATTAATCTTATGAACGAAATCAACACCAAAATTAGACAATTAAAACAATTGATTTAAATCTACAAACAACATTTCATTCATTAGTTATACAAATATTTTGTGTGAGCCTGTATGCAGTACTGTTTCAGGATCTGTGATAATATTTCCCTCCCTTGATAGGGAGGGGGTAAGGGTGGGTGGTTCGATCTAGCACAAAGGTCAAATATAAGTCCGTCCCCTCTCCCCAACCCTCTCCCGTCGGGAGAGGGAGACAGTGTAGTCGAGCTTGCGAGACCAACACTGACGGGTGAGGGGTTTTTCTTTATCCACAATACTTGTCATCCTGAACTTTACAAAGCGAACCGCCACAGCGGAGCGAGGACGTGTGAGCCTGTATGCAGGGCTGTTTCAGAATCTTTCCTCCCCCTTCGCATTGGACGGCTTTCGCGTTGTCAACCTTGTCCTGCAATAAAAAAATTCCCCTCGCCCACAGTGTTTTTTGGTGGGAGAGGGAAGAATTTCAATGCGAAAACTGAGCATTAGAAATTCGGGTGAGGGAATATC
>JAFUUC010000088.1 GCA_017471365.1 bacterium | reverse complement strand
TCCTTGTATAGCAGGGATCTTTGATATCAACGGTAGTAGGACTCCGAATAGAGTTGGTAAAGATATTCAGTATATGAATAGTGCGAAGATTAAAGATGCGGCACTTGCTACTATTGCTGGTTATGACATTATTAAACAGGCAGACACACCGCCGGCTATGGATTGTTCTAAATACAAAGGAAACGCAAAATATCCGGAAATTACTCAATGCCCATACTCAGGAGAAACCGATTACTGGGTCGGAGCGTTGGTAACGTGTAAAGAAATGGGAGGACACCTACCAAGCATGGAAGAATTAGCGAATATAGCTAAAGTTATCTATCCAAGCAAGGCTGATGAAATAAGTGCATATTCCGGACTAACAGAAGCAAGCTGGGATACTACAGAGGTCGCAAAACTTGGTATTGACACTTCTTCTGTTTCGATTTTTTACATGTGGTCGTCAGAGGAGTACCCGGATTCGAGCAGTACCATTCCTAACTACCGCTACTTCAACAGTAGTTACACGTACGTTGATGGTCCCAACTTCCTTCGCAGTTACTCTAATATCAGATTTATCTGTCTAGCTGACAATTAAATCGGTTCAAATGGGCTTTTTTCGCGGGCATAGATAATCTCTATGCCCGTTCCTATTAGGTGTTTAAAAACAGGCAACACAAGGATTTCACTCTCAAAGTGTCCAATATCATACAATACTATTGGACTTTCAAGTGATGTATGAAACTTCAAATCTCCGGTTACAAGGCAATCTGCCCCGCTTTCCGCTGCTTTAGCAATAAATTCTGATCCTGAACCGGCACAAAATGCTATTTTATCTAAAGTTTTAATATTCCTATTGTTCACAACCCTAGCATTCGGCGAAATTGTTTTAATAATTTTTGAAAAATCATCTAAGGTTGTTTTATACTCAATTATCCGCAAAAAATCATGCTCAAAATTCGTTTTATATTGTGCCAGACCCAAATTTTTAATAAGTGTATCCGTTGTACCACCAATTGATTTGTCAAGATTGGTATGCGAACAGTAAACATTAATATCTTTCCATTCAATCGGAATAAAAAACAACGGATGATGAGAAATAATCATATCGCAATTTTGTTCTTTCGCTTGATGTATTACATCATCTGTAACAGTTAAACAAAGCATTATTTTTGAAATTTCATCATAACGATTAACATTCACCGCCCAGCCGGAACAATCCCAAGCCTCCTGGTTTTCAAGTGGTGCAAATTCCTCAACCTTGCGTACTATTTCGTATTTATCCACTCCAAAATCTCCCGTGCAATAATTTTCTTCGGTGCTTTGTCAAATTTTTGAACATTACCTTCTTTACTAAAAATTATTACTTCATTTTCATCCGAATTAAATCCAATATCTTGACGTGATATATCGTTTGCGACCAAAAAATCACATCCTTTTTTCTCTAATTTTATTTTTGCATTTTCAAATAAATTTTCTGATTCAGCACAAAAACCAACAACAATTTGATTTACTTTGTGTTTACATAATTCTGTTAGGATATCAGGATTTTTGACAAGTTCGATTGTTAGAGTTTCTTCATTACTTTTTTTAATTTTTTGTTCAGAATAATTTTTTACCCGATAATCAGCAACCGCAGCCGCCATAACTACAAGGTTTGCATTGTTAAATTCTTCGTTTAAAACTTTTTGCATATCCAATGCAGATTTAACTTTTATTGTTTTATACGGAACATCGCAATCTTTTGTTGTAATCAATACAACTTCAGCACCCATATTGTATGCGGAATTTGCAATCGCAAGCCCCATTTTGCCTGACGAATAATTTGAAATATACCTTACAGGATCAATTTCTTCTATTGTTCCTCCGGCAGTCACAATAACTTTTTGACCTTGTAATACACTTGAATATTTTAAAGCTTCTATGACAGAATCGAAAATTTTGTTTACACCGCAAAGCCTTCCTTTACCCGTGTAACCACAAGCCAAAAAACCGCTTTCAGGTTCAAGAATTTCAGCTCCACGACAACGTAGCCTATTTAAATTTTTTTGAATAGCTTCGTTATTCCACATATTAAAGTTCATAGCAGGAGCAATTATCATTTTTTTAGAAAAAGCACAAGCAATTGAAGTCAAAAGATTATCCGAAATACCATTAGCAATTTTACTTATAGTATTTGCACTTGCCGGAGCTATTAAAAAAATATCAGCCCAGTCAGCAATAGAAATATGCTCAGGTTTCCAATTCTTTACATCAAATTCTTGTACAAAAACTTCATTTTGACTAAGATTTTGCAAGGTTAATTTTGTAACAAAATTTAGAGAATTGGGAGTACAAACAATTTTAACATCCGCATTTGATTTTTTAAACTTGCGAATAAGTTCACAAATCTTGTATGCTGCAATTCCCCCTGTTATACCTATTAAAATGTGTTTATTGCTTAGTGTCATTTCTTTATTAGATTAAGTACAAAATTATTATACCACATTAAATAAAAACCATTATAATTTACTAGTCTGCTACACATTCTACCATTTTATATATTAATTGCACATCCGATTCAGCCGCTTTGTTTAATTTTTCAATAATAATTTCTATTAATTCCATTTTTGATTTCATATGATCAAATTTGAAAAGCACGTAAGGTTCTACCCTCAAGACATTTGAAATTTTAATAATCATCGCAAATGATGGCGTAGAAGTTGCGGTTTCAAGCCTGGAAATATATTTTTCATCAACCCCCAATTTTTCTGCAAATTCTGACTGAGATAAACCGTTTTTCTTTCTTAATTCTTTTAATCTGGTTCCAAAACCCTTTTCAACTCTGTCCATAATATGCTCCTCCGGTCATTATAAAATTCGCACTTATAGACATTAACTACCGATTTGTTGTATTAATATTGACAAAATATTACAAATAAGTATACTATATAACTAAAAGTTAACTTTATATTTAAAAATCAACCAAATTAATGGAGAAAAGTATGAAAAAATTAGACAAACGTTTTATTAAACCGAACAGAGTTACTATGGGGGTAAATGAAGGATGTAGGTTGGGGTTACTACCCCAACACGTAAAATTCCCCTCGCCACTTGTGGGAGAGGGTACTACGTACACAATCACGCCACCACTGAAAAAACTTCCCTCCCTAGCTAGGGAGGGACTGAGGGTGGGTCTGTTCCCCGCAAGGAGCAAACACACCGCCATTGAGACAATCCCCTCTCTCTTTGTGACACTAGCCGAGCCAACGAGCTTGCGAGTTGTGCGAGACTGCGTGCATGGGAGCGAAGCGAGTCGCAGAGGGAGCCAGCGTTGGCGAGCTGGCGAGACTTACGCTGG